>JAFSWZ010000034.1 GCA_017450125.1 Synergistaceae bacterium
CTCGTGAAATTGCAGGACTATGTTGACGCTGAGAGGCTCGCGGACGCAATCATGACGACTCTTCACGCACACCCTGCATACTTGACCGTAATTGAGGAACGAGACGGAGTCCCGGTTCAGCGTTACGTGCCTGACATCATCGCCGACATTCCCGTAGAGCGAATCAGTGAGGATGAATTGATGACGCTCAAGGACGATCTGATTCAGCCCTTCCGCTGGGGAGAAGCATTGTGCAGGTTCAGGCTGTTCATCACAGAGGCGGGAAAGTATCTGTTCTTCGACGACCATCACATCATCTGCGACGGTTTCGGCAAGGTAATTTTCTGGCAGGATATGCAGAGAGCCTACGACGGCCAAGAAATAGCACCTGACTCGTGGTTCGCTTACCTTCAGGAACGTGAAGCCGCTAAGTCATCGCCGCATTACGACGCGTCCCGCAAATGGTACGAGGACAATTACGGACATCATGATTTCTGCGGGTATCCTGTTACGGATTTTGACGGACTGGGGGGGGGGCATAACAAGCAAGGGCTTCTGAAAGTCAGCACAGGCCTCAATGATGACAGTTTCGACGCTCTGAGAAGTTATCATCTCACCCGCACAGAGTTCTTCATCGCAATATCACTTCTCGCTACCGCAGAATACAATCTCAATCCTTCCGTACTCATAACATGGTGCAATAAAGGCCGCTGGAAAAAGGAACATCACAGAATCACAGGCATGATGATTCAGGATATGCCCGCATTTCTGAATGTTGAAGGACTCTCGCCGGAGGAGATAGCTTCATCCGTCAGGCAGCAGGTTAAAGGCTGTATGCTTCACCGTGATTACCCTTATGCGTCGCTTGATGAGAGAATGCTTGCGGACGAGAATTTATGCCTCATCTATCAGGGCAGGATATTTACTGACGGGCCGAAGATTCCTCTGTTTGCCGGGCTGCTGGAGATGCAGAACAAGCACGCAGGCTCAGATAACATTCTTAACGTTGAGGTTCTGGAGACTGATGCAGGAATAGATCTGCTGTTCGACTATGCCGTCCACAGGTACAAGCACGAGAGCATAGAGAGATTCGCGGGGCTGTACGTGAGGATTCTTCATGACGCTTTGAGAAGGATGAATGCTGATGCGTAACTCTTTGGGGCAGAGAAAATTCTTGTCCATGCTGGCCGTCTCAAGCACAGAAATGGTGCTCACGATAATTGCGCTTCTTGCTGACACTGTGATTGCGGGACATGCCGCAGGAGAAGCCGGCCTCTCCGCAATGAACATCATGACTCCGTTCGTAAGCGTGATGGCGTTCATCGGCGGGCTGATCTCAATGGGAGTGTCATTCACTTACGGCGAGGCTATGGGCAGAGCGGACAAGAAGCGTGCTGACGGCCTCTTCGGAATGAGCCTGATTCTGGCTGTGGCGTTCGGGCTGGTGATGTTCTTGCTGGTGAGCGTGCTCCGAGATGAGTACTTTGCGTTCATCAAGCCTGATGCTGGCGTGATGGGCTTTGCTGTTGAGTATCTCCGCTTCTTCAGGTTCGTGATGATTATTGACCCGCTCGCTATGCTCTTGGGCGTTATGGTCTACAATGACGGCGACGAGCTAATCTCCAACATCGCTAACCTCACCAACATTGCCGGAAACATCGTGCTGTCGCTGTTCTTCGCATTCACCCTCAAGATGGGAATAGCCGGAATAGCTCTCGGTACTCTCATGAAGGACGTAGTCAGCTTGGCGGTGCTCTCCTGCCACTTCATGCGGAAGACTAACTCGCTTCATCCGCGTCTGCACTTCAGCTTCAGTGATTTATGGGACTTCGTAAAACGGGGCTTCATCGACTCGGGAATGTACCTGATGCTCGGAGTTATGCTGTTCGTGATGAACAAATTTGTTATTGCGCAGTTCGGCGGCGAATATCTGCCCGTCCTGTCAATGGCTGTCAGCTTAATCGAGGTGTCGGTGGTCTTTGACGGCATCGCTCAGGCTATGCTCCCGCTGGTTAGCGTCTATCACGCAGAGGGGAACTCTCCGGCTGTCCGCAAGGTTATCACTCTCGCGGCGAAGGTCTCAGTGATTGAGGGTGTCGCTTTCTCGGCGGTTATGATTGTGTTTGCTGAGTACGTGCCCGCGATGTTCG
Source organism: Synergistaceae bacterium (assembly GCA_017450125.1). Lineage (NCBI taxonomy): Bacteria > Thermotogati > Synergistota > Synergistia > Synergistales > Synergistaceae > Synergistaceae bacterium. The sequence goes on from JAFSWZ010000034.1 coordinate 2,130, forward strand.
GGATAGATGAGCCGGAGACGGTGAGGCGTTGCGTGAGTGCTGTGCGTATAATCTCGACAACGCTGGTTGTGTCGTCCCTGCTGTTCCTGTTCGAGACGTACTATATGATTCTCGGCAAGAACGGTCTGGCGGTAATCTCGTCGTGTGCCCGCAACCTGATAGCGATTCTGCTTATCTCAATTCCTCTCGGCATGACGGGAAGCATCAGCGGAGTCTGGTGGGGGTTTGCCCTTGCGCAGCTGTTCACGCTGATTCTGTGCTGTGCCCTCGCTGTCATGAAGTACGGCCGTGAAGCCTTCCCGCTCTACCTTGAGGAGAAGCAGCCCGTTGCGGATTATGACCTTCTACTCTCGCCGGAAGCCTTGATGTCAGTTCGGGACTCTGCTGAAGAGTTCCTGAACGCTCACGGCATCCCGAAGGACACAGTGAATCAGGTGATGCTTATCATCGAGGAAACAGGTATGCTCATCATCGAGCGCAACAAGGGCGATGTCTTGGCCGAATACACTATAGAAGTTGATGAGGATGAACGCGTGAGGATAATCATTCGTGATGACGGAGAAATCTTCGACGTTACGGACGAGGATCTGAACGTAACATCACTGCGGAGCTATGTTGTGTCGCGGCTCATGACGAGGCAGAGACTGCGCAGGAACATCACGACGACGAGCTTCAACCGCAATGTGTTCAACGTTAGGGGCGGGCTTGCAGAAAAATTAATCATGCGCTAGAATTTTAGCCGTTCTTGCGGACGTAGCTCAGTTGGTAGAGCATCAGCTTCCCAAGCTGAGGGTCGCGGGTTCGAATCCCGTCATCCGCTCCATAGTGAGATTAACAGACCCTGCGGAATATCTGCGGGGTCTTTGCTTATACTGAGAGGAGAAATCATCATGAACTACAGGACAGAGCGCGACTCGATGGGAGAAATACAAGTCCCCTCCTATGCTTACTGGGGAGCGCAGACGCAGAGGAGCAGCGAGAATTTCCCGCAGACGGTCGAACACATGCCCGCACAGATTATCCGTGCACTTGCAGTCGTGAAGAAGGCCTCCGCACTCGCGAACTTCAAGGCAGGACGGCTCGATGAACGCCGAAAGGACTTAATCATTACCGTGTGCGATGAGATTCTTGACGGGAAACTTGATGCACATTTCCCCCTTGTCGTGTGGCAGACAGGAAGCGGAACGCAGACCAACATGAATGTTAATGAAGTCATCGCCAACAGGGGCAACGAGTTAGCAGGAGAAAAGCTCCTTCATCCCAACGACCACGTGAACATGTCCCAGAGCTCTAATGACACTTTCCCGACAGCAATGCACGTTTCTGCAGTTCAGGAGGTCAAGAATCACCTTCTGCCCGCGCTCGATGAAGGCATCAAGGTTATGGACAGGCTCATAGCTGAGAACAAAGACATCATCAAAACGGGGCGCACTCACCTGATGGACGCTGTGCCGGTGAAGTTCTCGCAGGAGATTTCCGGCTGGCAGGAGATGCTCAGGCACGACAGCGCGAATCTCGGCCAGGCAGTAACCAGCCTCTACCGTCTTGCTCTCGGAGGAACAGCAGTAGGTACAGGCCTCAATGCTCCTGCAGGTTTTGCGGCGGACTCTGCGCACGAGATTGCTGAACTCACAGGACAGCCCTTCACCACAAGCCCGAACAAGTTTCACGCGCTCTCCAGCATGGGAGCAATGGCGTACGTTCACGGTGCAGTGAAGGCACTTGCGGCTGACTTCATGAAGATTGCCAACGACATACGCTGGCTCGCGTCCGGGCCCCGCTGCGGGCTCGGAGAAATCTTCATCCCCGAGAACGAACCCGGAAGCTCCATAATGCCCGGCAAGGTCAACCCTACGCAGTGTGAGGCTCTGACGATGGCGGCCGTTCAGGTTATGGGCAATGATGCGGCGATAGGTTTTGCGGCTTCGCAGGGCAACTTCCAGCTGAATGTGTTTCTGCCCGTTATCGCGTATAACTTCCTGCAGTCCGTTCACCTTCTTGCTGAGACGTTCACGTTCTTCACGAGGAAGTGCCTTGCAGGAATACGCGCAAACACCGAACGCATGAGCGATAACCTTTCGCGGTCATTGATGCTCGTTACGGCTCTCAACCCGCACATAGGCTACGACAACGCCGCGAAGATCGCGCATTACGCACACGAGCACAGCACGACTCTCAAGGAAGCGGGAATCACTCTCGGGCTTCTGAGTGCTGAGGACTATGACAGGTATATAGTGCCGTCGGATATGGTGTAGGTTTGCGGAAAGTTTGTGCATTGTATATACTAATTCTGCACCACAAATATTTTCAGGAGGCATAAATTACAGATGCGTGTATTGCTCTCATGCATTCACATAATTGTTTCTGTTGTTCTCATCGCTATAGTGCTTCTTCAGCAGAGGAAGCAGGGAGGATTCTCTGGGGTCTTCGGCGGAGGAACTCAGGCGGACACAGGCCAGTGGCAGAGGTTCACGGGGGCGACGAAGCTCACGATAATCCTTGCGACGGTATTCATGATTACCTCATTCTTCCTCGTATTTATGAGCTAAAGGGGAAATAACATTGCTTAACTCACTCAAGGACGTTACAGCACTCAAGGTCAATCCTGCCAGGCTTCACAGCGCAACCCACGACGAAATCAAGGCCGGAGCAACGACAGATATATACTTCATCAACACGCGCGATGTTCTTGCGAGCGTCGGCAAACTTGATACTGAAGTTACGGCGGAAATCTTCACGCGCACAACAGGAATGTTCGCGGGTCTCGAGGAAGTCATGGAGCTTCTGAAAGACGCACCCGTGAAGGTAGAGGCACTCCCTGAAGGCGAATACTTCTCGCCGAAGGAAGTTGTGATGAGGATACGCGGGCCGTATGGGGCATTCGGCTATCACGAGACGAACCTGCTCGGAATACTCTCCAGCTCCTGTGCGTGGGCAACTGCGGCGCGCGAGTGCGTCGAGGCGGCAGGCGGAAAACCCGTGCTGGTGTTCGGCGCGAGGCATCTTCATCCGGCGATTGCTCCCGTGATGGAGTCTGCGGCGGTGAAGTTCGGCGGGTGCACTGCGGCAAGCTGTGTTCTCGGCGCGAAGCTCTGCGGGCGCGAACCTTCCGGCACTGTCCCTCATGCGGCGATCCTCATCATGGGCGACACCCTGAAGCTCGCGGAAGCCTACGATGCCGCGATGCCCCCCGAAGTCGGCAGGACGTTCCTCGTTGACACGTTCCACGACGAGTGCGAGGAAGCGTTGAGGCTGGCTGACGCTATGGGCGACAGGTTAGGTGCTGTACGTCTCGACACTCCGGGAGAACGCGGGGGAGTTACGGCGGAGCTCGTGAAGGAGATGCGTTACCGTCTTGACCACGCAGGACACCCGAACGTCAAGATAGTTGTTTCCGGCGGTCTCAACCCCGAACGCATTAAAACACTCGCGGCGGCCGGAGCTGACATCTTCGGAGTAGGGAGCTACATTGCCCACGCTGTCCCGATGGATATGACGATGGATCTCAAGGAAGTTGCGGGCAAACCCGTCGCAAAGAGAGGCCGTCTTCCCGGTGTACTTGAAAACGCGCGGCTTGTTGCGATAAAATAGCTATCCATGTGAACAAGCCCCCGTTCGCTGATGAATATACACAAAGGAGAATCCAACACACTATGACGGGCAGCAGCTCATACTTGGCCAAGCCCGGCCAAGTCGAACGAAAATGGTACGTTATTGATGCCGCAGACAGGTCGCTCGGTCGTCTTGCGGCGGCGATTTCACGCATACTCACGGGCAAGAACAAGCCCACCTATACTCCGCACGTTGACACGGGAGATTATGTCATCGTCATCAATGCGGCAAAGGTGAAGCTCACCGGCAACAAAGCCTCACAGTCCACGTGGCACTACCACACGGGACACCCGGGCGGCTACCGCGCGACGACTTGGGGAAAGCTCCTCGAGAAGAAGCCTGAAGCACTGTTCCATCACGTCGTGAAGGGAATGCTTCCCAGAAACAGGCTGAAGTACGCATCGAAGCTCAAGGTTTACGCAGGGTCTTCGCATCCGCACGAGGCACAGAACCCCCAGCCGCTGGAGATATAGGAGGAATTGAGAGATGGCAGACGATAAATACATTTGGGGAACAGGCAGGCGCAAGAACGCCGTAGCAAGAGTACGCATCTGCTCGGGCACCGGCGAGGTCAAGGTCAACGGCCGCGCAGTGGAGGAGTACTTTCCGCGCCTTATGTGGCAGTCTCAGGTCTACCAGTCGCTGAAGACCGCAGGCGTTGAAGGACGCGTTGACGTGTTCGTGAATGCTTCGGGCGGCGGACTGACCGGCCAGGCAGGAGCTACGAGAATGGGCATTGCACGCGCGCTCGTGAAGATGAACGCAGACCTTAAGCCCGCGCTGAAGAAGGAAGGGCTGCTCACCAGAGATCCGAGAATGGTTGAGCGCAAGAAGTTCGGCCAGAAGGGCGCAAGAGGAAAGAGGCAGTTCTCAAAGCGTTAGTGAAAACGTTGTCCCCCCGCGTTATTGGGGGGAATTTTTTTGCTCTCCGGCTTCAAGAGGAAGAGCAGTACTCCCTGCAATTGAGTGTGTCCCGTCAGTGAAGACAACATCCGCCAGCATCCCCGTCGGCGCAACAACAGACGAAAGTATCTTCCTCACGTTTCCGTCCGAAAGCTCAAGCAGTCCGTTCTTCAGCTCATGTTCCCTCACGCGCTCAAGGTCTGCGGTGATCTCGCGGTTCTGGTCTTCCAGCTTAACGCTCGTGAAGATTCCTGCGCTCTGGTCGTAGACTTCGAGGCTCTGAAGGTCAGCGTACATGTCGAGAATCTCGCTCTTCGGGAGGGTGATTCTCACTCTGTCGCCGTAACCCTCAGAGACTTTCACCTGAGTCAGGTCGCACCCGCAGACTATCGTGCCGTTGTAGCGGAGCATGAATTTACGTGTTGTGCCGGGAATAGTCCAAGCGAGGCCGGGAATCTTCTTGCTGCTCGAGAAGGTTACTATGGACTGGAAGTCCCGCCGTACCGTAGCGAGCTCGCTGACACTGCGGATGCCCTCAAGTATCGTTGTGCGGACGGACTCGGGTTCTGGCTTCGGCTTCTTCCTGAAAATCAGCATGGTATTTATCGCTACGGAGATTACGAGCGCGAGGATTAGTATTATTGCTGTCAAGGTTACGCCTCCTTTTGGGGATTATAAGGATGATAATATCATGATGGATTGCCATTTTCTAGAAAAATGTTATCATACCACAATATGTACAAAATTACGTTGACAATAAAGGAGTAGTGTGCTATGGTTTTGACCAGACCAGACCAGACCAGACCAGACTGTCTGTTGCTTTCTTCGTGAGTGGCTGAACAGGGAGGCATCGTTTATCTTTTGGATGACGGTGTTGGGTTTTACTGCCGCATGAGTAACTTATCAGATGTTTATGCGTGGTTTATTGGCGGCCGTTACGGAGTTGCTCATACTTGCTAGAGATGTGTCAATCACTTTCTTCACTGTAGTTGTTATCGATTTCCTGCTTTATTGTGTCATAAGACGATTCGTCGCTTTCTTCAGGCTCGCAAAGTTCATCCTGCTTAGCGTAAGTTGTTGCATGTTTGCTTCCGACCTCTTCACTCTCTACAACTTCGGACTGCCGCTAAATACTCTGATGCTGGAAATGATCGTCATGTCTAATCCCACAGAGAGCATTGAGTTTTTGCAGGCCTACCTCTCTGACCCCAATATATGGCTGTTCTTCGGCATAATCGCGATGGTGCTGACAGCCCTGCGTTACGTGTTCGGAGCAATATACAGGCACAAGAAGCTACTGTACGTCTTAGCGTTAATCGGACTAATTCTAGGTATTTTTGCCACAGGAAGAGAGTGCTTGTACGTGTGGTACGAAAAACGTCCGCTGCGAGCTTTTGGGTTGTCGAGGTTATGCTTCATGCTGAACACCGTCCATGAAGGCAACAAGGCCTATCAGAGAATGCTTGCGAGTTCTCCGCAAGATGTACACATCACGAAGAATAACGGCAACATACCTTACGTTGTGTTCATACTGGGCGAGTCCACGTCCAGAAACAGAATGTCGGCGTATGGTTATGAGCTGAGGACTACGCCCTTCCTTGATGAGGCCGTGCGTAACGGCATGGCATATGTTTTCAGCGACGTAATCAGCCCTCACGGAATAACGAGCCTGAGCCTGCAGAAAATGTTCACGTTCTGCAACTACGAAGCTCCTAGAAGATGGTTTGAGTATACGAGTCTCTTCAGAATCATCACTGAGGCGGGTTACCGAACTGCATGGCTATCCAATCAGGAAAGCTCGAGCAGCTGGAAGGTTTCTGGCTTCTACATCAAGGACTGTACTACACATGCATTTACGGATCGCCTCAACGAAAGCCATAAGCGTGGCGCGTTGTATGATGAACGGTTGCTGCCAATTATCGATGATGCTATGCGGTCGGATACAAAGAAAAATTTTTACCTCATCCATCTGTTGGGCACTCATCATCACTATCACAAGAGATATCCCGAAAATTTCGAGACATTCTCTCTTGAGGACGAGGGAGGGTACGATGGAATCTCTGCCCTTCAGAGAAATGTGCGCGCAAAATACGATAATGCGGTTCTATACAATGACTTTGTCGTGAACGAGATAGTCAAGCGTTTTTTGGACAAGGATGCAGTAGTGATTTACGTGTCGGATCACGGCGAAGAAGTCTATGACACGATGAACTATTCAGGTCATAACGAGGGGCTTATTAGTCGCTTCGTGCTGGAAATTCCTATGATAATCTGGCTCTCAGACAGCTTCAGGGAGTCATATCCCGAACTGGTGCAGAGGATAGCGGGCAGTGTTGACAGACCTTACATGACGGATGATATTATTCATACAGTGCTTGATATTATGAGCATCGAGACGGAGGAGTTCGCATCTGCCAGGAGCATAATCAGCCCTGAATTTGATTCTTCACGGCCAAGAGTCTATGCAGGCCAAGTTTACGACAAGGAGACAGGGTTTCATGAACTACGGTAATCCTCTGCAGAGAATCATCAATGCTTCAAGATACTCGCTCGACGGTCTGGCGTACGCTCTGAAACATGAGCAGGCCTTCAGGTACGAGGCTGTAGTGCTTGTGATTGTGTGTACTGTCATGGTGATCGTGGATATTCCCGCACTGCAGGGAGTTATATTTGCTGGAGCATGGCTGGTTGTGATGTGCCTGGAGCTGGTCAACAGTGCTGCAGAGAAAATTTTTGACCTGCTCACCGAAGACTACAGCCCCATCGTGAAGGCCGGAAAAGATATGCTGTCGGCTTCCGTGTTTCTCGGTATATGCTTCAACATAATCTTATGGGTCGTTGCTATAATTAGTCATTCCAATTAACGGAGGGCAACGGCAATAGAACACTCAGAGACTATCACACACCTCAAGACGCTCGGCCTCGACGTAGGCGCAGCTCCTGACGATATACGCGCGGCATTCCGCCGGCTGGCGAAGGAGCTTCATCCCGACGTAACGGGACAGAAGAGCGACTTCCGCTTCAAGCTGGTTACGACGGCCTACAACGCCTTGAAGGGGCTCAGTGCTGAGGACTTGGCCGGACTCGCGGAGAGCAGCCCCGCATACGCACAGATTCGCGAACGCAGGCAGCGTCAGGAGGAAGAGCAGAGGGCAGCAGAGAAGATTGACGCTATCCTCGACAAGTACGAACGCGAGATGAAGGACTACTGCACTTCACGTCCGCCTGATGACCAGCTCGACGTAAAAGCTGCCGTCCTCCGCATGAAGTCCCGCAACCCCAAAGCACTCCGGGCAGTCCTGAAACACTCGATGCACCTCGCCAACAGAGTGGAGTTCCGCAAAGCAGTAACAGAGATTCTCACGAGGCCGGAAGTTGACGAGGAGTGTGCGAAGGTTATCGCCTCGTTCCCGTTCGACGCGATGACGCGGAAGCTGATAGCGCAGGATGTTTCCGGCAACGCAGGGAATCTTCCTGCCGGGTTAATCATCAGCCTTGCGGGCAGCGACACGGATGCGATAGAGAGCTTTCTCCTGCACATAAAGCCGGAAGATTACGCCGCACTTCTCCGACGCTGGCCTTCAGGCAAAGCCATGAACCCCAACATCACACGCAAGCTCCTAGAGGCCGATGACGCAAGAATACTCGTGCCGCTTCTGTCGCTGATAAAGACGAACTTTCCGCAGGCCGCCGTGCATTACAGGAAGAGGCTCGTTGACCTTGAGGCGCATCCTACTGCGGCGGTCAGGGCTTGGGCGAAAAAACTGGTATGATTCACACACAATACTTCTAGGGAGGCGGTCTAAATGACTTGCAGAAAGTTTTATGCGTTCATGTTTGTCTTGTGCCTGCTGTTCCTCTCTCTCTTCACTTCAGGCTGCGGAGGCGGAGGTGGCGGAGGAGATTCTGGACAGGATAATGTTGACCCGGACGTTCCGGCGACAAGCCCCGATGTTCCCGCGCCTTCACCATCACCTACAAGCCCCGACAATCCCTCACCCTCACCATCGCCCTCAAGCTGTACTGTGGACTTCAGCACAAACGGAGGCACTGGGATAAGCAGCATTCTCGTCAGCCGCGACAGCACTATCGAACAGCCCGAAGACCCTACACGTGAAGGCTATATCTTCGTCGGATGGTACAAGGACAACGGGACATTCGCTGAGCCTTTCGCGTTCGGTGAAGGCGGCGACACAGTTACTGAGGATATTACGCTCTATGCGCAGTGGGTTGAAGACAACCCCGCAATGTTCGCCGTTGAAGACGCGCTGGCTTCCTTAACGATAACTTACGCATCCAGCGACAATCCTAGTTACGTTACGCAGGATGTCGGCCTGCCCCCGAGCTCCGAAGGCCTCGCGATAACGTGGACGAGCTCCAATCCCGGCGTAATCTCAACGAGCGGAAACGTGTCCCGTCCTTCAGGGAGCAACGCAGAGGTTACGCTGACGGCCTCAGCAACGAGCGGGGACTTCACGGCGGAGAAGAGCTTTGCGCTGACGGTCATTAAAAAACGAACACGCACGGTTGAGGAGGCAAAAGCTCATGAGCCGGTAACTCCTGAGGACATCGAGCTGCTGAACGAGAGCGACGACAACTTCGAGATAACTTACGGTGATGAGGTTGTGCGGCACATTGACGGGCAGTTCACGGACGTTAAGGTAGAGACGGCTGATGATGCGCTTGACGCACTGCAGAGCGTTCACGAGATTCTGGGCATTGATGACCCGTACACGGAGCTTGAGTTCTTCACGACGGCGCGGGATGAATACGGTGCGCAGTATTCCTTCAGGCAGATGCACTCGTCCGATAATTCCGGCTATGCTGAGACGCTCGAGGTATGGGGACGTACCGTAATGGTCTCGGCTAACGCTTCAGGTGATACGGACTTCCTCAGCTCGTCGTTCATCGAGACAAGCAGGCTCAACGACGTATACACGCAGTACGCTCAGGAATCTGCGGAAAGCGCGGCACTAAGGCATTACGCTGGGGAAACAGGGCTTGAGGTTGTCTCTGCAGACACGAAAAAGATCGTGTACTCGCTCGGAGAGTATGAGCAGGAGCCCGTGATGGCGTTCATCGTCAGAGTTACGGGACAGCTTGGGAGCGGCGAACCTGTTGATGACACCGTGATAGTCAGCGGCCAAGACCTCGCAATAATCCGCGTAATGAGCAATATCCGCACGTGGACAACCACCGACTACGGAACTGACGAGCTCGGCGTGAACCGCAAATTCCCGGTAACGGTCGGCTATATGCTGTTCAGGAAGCATCTCAGGGACAGCGGCTCTCCTGAAGTCAGGATATATTCTGCGGATGCCGATCACCCTGTCAGCACGAGTTACAACGGCAGGTGGAGGGACAGGCATCAGATTTCTGCCTACACGAACATGAGGACTGTGCTCAAGTGGTGGAAGGATACCTTCAACAGAAATTCTCTCAACAACAAGGGAATGACCGTTAAGGTGATAACCCACGACACGAGCATGAATGACAATGCGTGCTGGAGGCCAAGTCTTGAGATGATCAGCATCGGCAACATCAGCGATACTTCACTGTACAACATGACCCGCGCGATAGGCCTCGACACACTGACCCACGAGACCACTCACGCCGTAATGTACTACTCGACCGGCGGCATACCCTACCAGAACGCTACGGGAGCGATTGATGACGGTTACGCGGACATCTTCGGCTGTCTCAGGGACAGGGACTGGCGGCACGGCTGGAGGACTGCGGGCAACACGCAGAATCCCGACGAAGGCATCACGTACTTCATCGACAAGACACAGTGCCTCCGCGACGCAAGAGAAGACGTAACAGTGAACAGCATCTCTAAAGTTGACTGGAACAGCGGGACTCTCGATACGATTGATGACCTCTATAACATGTACAAGACAGTTACGCCCACCCGCACCGGCAACGACTACAACGGCTGCCACTTCTATTGCAGGCTCGTAACTCACGCCGCGTACCTCATGCATCAGGACTACGTCGGCTCAAGAGGCCTCACATGGGAGGAACTCGGCGATCTCTGGTACAAGTCAATGTCTATGGGGCTCGACGCAACTTCCGACTTCCACACAGTCAGGCGCAACGTCCTGCGTGCCGCGAAGCAGTACGGCTTCACTGCTTCTGAGCAGCAGATCATCAAGGACGCTTTCGACAAAGTCGGCGTAACTGTTCCGCAGGGTACGCTGAGGGCTCGTGCAGTTGACGGCTCTACGTACACAGTAATTCCCGGCGCGGTAGTCCAGCTCATCAACGATACAATACCTCACCTTCACGACGGAGCACGCACGGACGCACTCGGCTACGCTTCTGTGTCGTCGGATGCGGGCTCGTACAGAGTACGTGTAACGGCTTCGGGCTATCAGGTAGCGGAGTTCAGGAAGTACCTTGCTGCTGACAAGACGGAGAACGAGACGGTGTATCTGGTGAAGACAGGGACAGCCAGCTTTGACCTCGCAGTCAGAGATTCCGGCGGGAGTGCAGTAAGCGGAGCAACAGTGAACCTCTGCACGGGCTGGTACACTCTGACGGGATTCAGGCGTGCTACTACGGACGCAAACGGCAGGTGCACATTCGAGAACATTCCTGCGGGGTACTACACTCTTCTTGTGAGCAAGACATCAGCGAACTACTCCGAGCACAGGACGAGAGTAACGATAGCACCGGGCGGAAACAGCATGACCAAAACAATCTTCGAGGATTCGGAGCTGTATTACACGGCGTGCCTGTACAAGATGAACAGGTCGTATCTCGACTCTCACCTGAAGGCACACATCTGGGGCGGGGATAATTTCCACCTCAGCGAGGAAAACAAGACGGCATACCTCAGCAACGGACGGCAGGCCGCGCGGTTCTGGTCGTATTCGTCAAAGGACTGGGAGTACATCAAGTTCACGAACTTCTACGGGAGCTCCTTCACGTATTATGTTCACTGGGACAACGCCAATGTCCCGGACTGGAGCAGCAACGTGTACGTGTACCTGTACTACAAGAATAAGTTTCTGCGCACGTACACCCCGCCTTCGAACGGAGGCACAGGCACTTACTGGAAGGTGTTTACCCTCAAGAACGGAACGCGCAACGACGTGAACGAAATCGTGAACGCTGAGCCTGAAGCAGAGTAACCGGCATTACAAGGGCGGGATGGTGAAACAAATTACTGTCCTGCCCGTTTTGCGTTTAGGGCTGTAAAGGCTATAATCACAATATCCGCAAACTTTTATTCAGGAGGATTATTCTTTAATGGCAGACATCAAGGGACTAACCGACTCCGAAGTCCAGGCCAGCCGCGAGCTGCACGGCTCAAACGCTCTCACTGAACTTCCCCGCGAATCTCTCCTCGCGAAATTCCTCGCTTCTCTCTCTGACCCGATGATCATCATCCTGCTCTGCGCTCTGGTGATCCAGCTCGTGCTGTTCTTCTTGGGACGTGCTGAATGGTTCGAGCCATTCGGGATACTCGTTGCCGTGCTGATAGCTTCAGGGGTATCGTCGGTAACCGAGTACCAGCAGGAGCAGAAGGCCTCTCTCCTCAAGGCACAGCAGGAGGCCGGAGAGACCACGAAAGTTATCCGCAACGGCAGCATTCACGAAATCCACGTGAGCGAGGTTGTTGCGGGCGACGTGGTGTTCCTTCAGGCGGGCGACAAGATACCTGCGGACGGGACAATCATTGACGGCAGCGTCAAGGTCGACCAGTCGGCACTTAACGGCGAGACTGAGGAGGCAGAGAAGCTCGTCAACACAGAGAACGCTTCCTTCGACACGCGCGACCTGCTCAACAAGTTCTACGTGTATCGCGGGACTGTCGTTGTGTCGGGCGAAGCGTACATGAAGGTTGACGTTGTCGGCGACAAGACGCTGTTTGGCGAACTTGCGCTCGAGGTTCAGGAGGCCACGAGGAAGACACCCCTTCAGATCAAGCTGGGCAAGCTGGCTCACCAGATCTCGATCTTCGGGTACACCGGCGCAACCGCGATCATCATCGGCATACTGCTGCGCACGCTCATTAGCGGAAACCTTCCGGCAGATGCTTACGCGTGGATAAGGCTCATCGTCGACGCAATCACAGTCGCAGTTACGATTGTTGTGTGTGCTGTGCCCGAAGGACTACCGATGCTCACATCAATGCTGATGTCCTTCCAGTCGATGCAGATGGCCGGAGACAATGTTCTTGTGAGGAAGCTCAACGGTCTCGAGACAGCCGGAAGCCTCAATATACTTTTCAGCGACAAGACGGGGACAATCACCGAAGGCAGGCTGACAGTGGCAGAGATTGCCGCACCAAACGCGAAGGTCTACACGTCGCTTGATTCTCTGCCGAAGACGCTGCTTGATGACCTCATCTCTGGTGCGGGCGTGAACAACAGCGCAAGTGTCGGAGACGGCCAAGTCATCGGCGGCAACAGCACAGACCGCGCACTGATGGGGTTCTTCCTGGCCAAGCCCGAACTCATCAGCAAGATTGAGGAGCGGAAGAAGGATGTATCTGCGTTCGAGGCCTTCAACTCCGACAAGAAGACTTCAACGGTGGAATTTTCCGGCGGCGTGAAGTACATCAAGGGCGCACCCGAGAAAATCATAGCCGAGTGCACAAACATTCCTTCGGTGAAGAAGCTCGACTCGTACATCAACGCTCAGGCAGGACGCGCAATGAGGCTTCTTGCTGTGGCTAAGGACTCCGGCATGGGCATGGAGCTTGTGTGCATTCTCAGCATCAGGGACAACGTCAGGAAGGAAGCAGTTGACGCGATAAAGCAAGTGCGCAAGGCCGGTATTCAGGTAATCATGGTTACGGGAGACCGCAAGGAGACCGCCGCCGCAATAGCCCGCGAGGCCGGATTAATCACGAGCCCGGAAGAAATCGCGATGACCTCCGCAGAGATGGCCGAGAAGACTGACGACGAACTGAAAGCTATTCTCCCTGATTTGAGGGTAATCTCACGCGCGCTGCCTTCCGACAAGAGCAGGCTGGTGAAGATTGCGCAGGAACTTAACCTCGTTGTAGGAATGACCGGCGACGGAGTGAACGACTCGCCCGCCCTGAAGAAGGCAGATGTAGGGTTCGCGATGGGCTCGGGCACGGAAGTCGCGAAGGAAGCAGGAGACATCACGATACTTGATGACAACTTCAAGTCGATTGCGAAGGCGATTCTCTACGGGCGCACGATGTTCAAGAGCATCCGCAAATTCCTCGTGTTCCAGCTCACCGTCAACGTCTCAGCAGTGGCAATCTGCTTCTTGGGGCCTCTGTTCGGCGAGAACGTTATCCTGACGGTCATCCAGCTCCTCCTCATCAATCTTGCGATGGACACGCTGGCAGCAATAGCTTTCGGCTCAGAGCCACCGCGAGAAGTCTACATGAACGAGAAGCCCATTCCGCGCGACGAGAACATCATCACGAAGCCGATGCTGAGCGACATTCTGACGGGAGCGGCGTACATCACGGTTATCTGCCTTGCGGTGCTGTTCGCCAAGCCCGTGCGGGGACTGTTCGCAGGTGCTGATGCAACGTACCTCAAGACCGCACTTTTTGCCGTGTTCATGATGGCTATAACCTTCAACGGCCTGCGTATGGCTTCGTCGCTGAACTGCGTATTGACGATGCTGTTCATCTTCGCGCTTCAGTGGGTGTTCATCGAGTACGGCGGGGAAGTGCTGAGCGTTGAGGCACTGAGCCTTGACTCGTGGCTGAACTGCTTTGTACTGGCGGCGTGTGTTGTGCCGTTCGTGTGGCTGGTGCAGAACTTCATCATCAACGGGAAGCTGTTAGAGCTCATCGAGAAGTGGCAGAAGGCCTAGCTGCTGATAACGGCTGATATTTCGCGGCACTCCTGAAAAAATTTCGGGGGTGCTGTATTTTTTCGGTTGAGTATAATTAACGATACACATTCTATTGTTCACGGAAGGAGATTTTTGCTTGCCGAAATACATATGCATTCACGGACACTTTTACCAGCCTCCGCGAGAGAACCCGTGGCTCGAGGCCGTAGAGGTTCAGGAGTCCGCCGCCCCGTTCCACGACTGGAACGCCCGCATATCGTCCGAGTGTTACAGCCGCAACGCAGCATCCCGCATACTCGACGAGAAAGGCGACATCCGCCGCATCTGCAACAATTACGCCCGCATGAGCTTCAACATCGGCCCGACGCTGTTGGCGTGGCTTGAGGACAACGACCCGCTGTGCTACGAGGCGATTCTTGAGGCGGACAAGATAGGCCGTAAAAGATTCTCAGGGCACGGTCCGGCGATGGCTCAGGTCTACAATCACATAATAATGCCCCTCGCGAACCGCCGCGACAAAGAAACCCAAGTCCGCTGGGGAATAGCAGACTTCCGGAGCAGGTTCGGACGGATGCCGGAAGGTATGTGGCTTGCTGAATGTGCAGTCGACACCGAGACCCTCGAAGTCTTGGCCGAGAACGGAATACTCTTCACGGTGCTTTCTCCGTACCAGGCACAGTCAGTGCGCGTTCAGGGCTGGGGAGACTGGGAAGATGTTACCGGCGGGCGCGTGGACTCGCGGTGCGCATACGTCTGCAACCTTCCTTCTGGACGGAGCATCAACCTCTTCTTCTACGACGGCCCCCTGTCCCAGCGTATAGCCTTCGCCGGACTCCTGAACGACGGCGGAAACTTTGCCCGCGAACTCATAGAGGCCGCACCGAATCCCGGACATCCCGTGCTTACCCACGTAGCAACCGACGGAGAATCGTACGGGCATCACCACAAACATGGTGATATGGCGTTGGCGTACTGCCTCGAGACGATTGACCAGAGCGCGGATGCACAGCTGACGGTTTACGGCGAGTTTCTCTCGTTCTACCCGCCGGATCGCGAGGCCAGAATTATCGAGAACTCTTCATGGAGCTGCGCGCACGGAGTAGAACGCTGGAGGAGCGACTGTTTCTGCGGGGACGGAACTCCGGGCTACCACCACAAGTGGAGAAGACCTCTCAGGGTTGCGCTTAACGATTTGCGCGACAAACTGATAGAGATTTACGAGAAGAACAGCATGTTTATCGATGCATGGGCGGCACGGGACAGGTACATTGACGTTATCCTCGACAGGAGTGAAGAGAGCGTAAATATCTTCCTGCGCAACAACGTAGCCCGCGAACTTACCCATGACGAGCGCGTCAGGGCATTACAGCTCCTCGAGATGCAGAGGAACTCCCTGCTGATGTTCACGTCGTGCGGGTGGTTCTTCGACGAGATTTCGCGGATTGAGCCGGTGCAGATTATGCGTTACGCGGCACGGGCAATACAGATTGTGCAGATGCTTACAGGCGAAGACCTTGAACCCGCCTTCCTGAAACTCCTGGCCGAAGCACCCAGCAATGTCCCCGAACTTCAGGACGGCGCGAAAATCTACGAGCTCCGCGCGAAGCAGGGCATCACCGACCGAAAGCAGATGGCGGCGTACTACGGCATAACGACATTACTGCGGGACTTCAAGCCCGAGTTCTCGGAAGGATGCTGGGACATGAAGGGAAGCGTCCTCAAGCTCGAGATCGGCGACGGAAAATCTTTCTCCGCCGGAAAAGTTCACGTGCACTCAAACATTACGGACATTGAGGGAGATTACATGTTCGCCGTCAAGCACAACGGAGGCACGTCAATAGCCTGCGGCATCTCTGAGGCAGAGAACCTCGACGCTCTGACCATTGAGCAGGTCAAGGAACTGCAGGCCGTCTTCTACAACGAGGACAGCGCGAACCTCCTCTATGACGAGTTCGGCTATGACCAGTACACGCTGAACAACATACCTTCAAATTCGCGTTACAGGCTGATTAACGAGCTGTTACAGCAGGACGTTCAGAACATGGAGAACAGAGTCAGGGACATCGTCAAGAATTACGATCAGCTTATGGAGTACCTTACGCTTCTGGGTTCGAGGCCTCCCGCAATAATCACGATGGCGGCAGAATTTACCCTCACGAGCGACATAATCCAGAAACTTGCGAGTCCTTTGCCGGAAGTGTCGAGCATCCGCAGGGACTTCGAGTTTGCGGGCTTCTGGCAGGTCAGGCCTTACGAGGAGCAGATACGTTACGCCTTCGCGGAATGCATGGGTCGTATCCTTGCCGGAATGTGCATGAGCGGGCTTGATGTGGATATTCTGGAAAACTTGAACGGGCTGATAAAATTATTCACCGAGAAATTCGAGTGGCACTTGACGCTTGATGATGTTCAGAATCTGTATTACGAGCTGCTGAAGAAATACGGCGTGTTTGTTCTCGGAGAGTCTGAGCGCGTTCGGGACGGGCTTTATGAACTTGGCCGGGCACTGAGATTTTCCGACGAACTCATCAATGAGTTTATGCCAATGAAATTATGAGGTGATGATAATGTTCTGGTTCAACCGCCTTAAGGAGTACGTTACGAAGCTAGTTAAGCCGTCAATGTACATAAGCGGGATGGATTACGTGTTCAAGCTGTGGCAGGAGTCGGACGCAAAGGAGCGCGGAATACTTCTGCTGACGTTCTCGCCGATGTTCCTGAGCATGGGAGGCTTCGTCTTCACGATAATATACTTCGTGCTGTTCGTTCTGCCGTCGTACCTGTTCAGCGTATTGGGCTGGGGAGTATTGACCGCTCTTTTCGGTGCAGGGGGCAAGTACTGCTTCAAGTACTTCACGGGCAAGGAGCTCAAAGGCGCAAAAGACTCTAACGTTATCGACGTGTCATTCACTGATGCGGACGATGAGGAGGAAGAGGACGAGCCTGAGGAAGAGCCTGAAGCATCCGCCGAGCCCAAGAAGAGGACTTCACGGAAGAAGTCAGATGCACAGTGATAGCAGCAAGCTGGTGAGGTTCAGCGTAACAGTTCCTGAGGGACTGCTTGAGGAGTTCGAGGGGAGCTATTACGCTGAGAACCTGCCCAACCGTTCGGAGGCTATCCGTAGCCTTATGCGGGGGTGGATTTCCTCCGGGCGGTGGCGGTGTTCTGAAGGCGAGGTGTGCGCGACAATCACAATCGTGTATGATCATCATCTGCCCGAACTTACCCGCCAGCTCACAGCCGCACAGCATGACTTCGGCCAAGTGATAATCTGTTCGACGCACGTGCACCTAAATCACTCGTCGTGCCTTGAGTGCATAATCACGAAGGGAGAGACAAAAGAAATTCAGGCTCTAATTGATGCATTGAAGAAGGTACGGGGCATCAAGAGCCTGAACGTCAACGTTACAGCGGAGATTTAGCGCGCTACATGCTCTCCTTCAGAATCTCTATGACTTCCTCGCGGGTCAGCTTCCTGTAGCCTCCGTCAAGAATGAATGTCCCGTCAGCTATTCCGTCGTACATTTCCGGCGTAACTCCGAGTTCCTTAAGGCTGAGGACGACTCCGATTTCGCGCATCCAGCCTTCAAGAGCCTTCAAGCCTTCATCCGCCAGCTGTGCTTCAGACTTCCCGTCGGGGTTGACTCCCCAGACGTTCACGGCAAAACGTGCGAACTTCGCGAGACCGTCATTCATTATGTGCCTGTAGTACGCGAGGGAGACGGCGGAGAGTGTCATTCCGTGCGTTGCGTTTGTGTAAGCTCCTACGGACTGCCCTATCATGTGAACCATCCAGTCCTGCGTCTTGGCCCGGCCGATTAACGTATTCAGTGCCCATGTTGCCGTCCACATGATGTTGCTGCGAGCCTCGTAGTCTTTGGGATTCTTCACGGCGATGCGCGAACTGTGGACGAGGGACTTCATGAGGCCTTCAGCGAGGTAGTCGCTGGTGTTGTCGTCAGTGCCGGAGAAATACTGCTCCATTATGTGGCTCATGATGTCGAAGAAGCCAGCGACCATCTGATACTGAGGAATCGTGAACGTATATTCCGGGTTGAGCACCGAGAATTTCGGGAAGACTTCCGGGCCGAAAACGTGTCCTATCTTGAGCTTCTGCGCATGGTTGGTGATGACGCTCCCGCCGTTCATCTCGCTTCCTGTCCCGACCATCGTTAAGACGCACCCGACAGGAATAATCTTGCACTCGGGCTCTTCCATCTTCAGGAAGTATTTTTCCCACGCGTCGCCGTCGTAGTATGCCGACACTGATACCGCCTTGCTGTAATCGCACACGCTTCCGCCTCCGACAGCAAGAATCAGGTCTATGCTGTTCTCGCGCGCGAGCTTTGCGCCCTCAATGAGCTTCTCGACTGTGGGATTGGACATTACGCCGGGAAGGTCGACGATGTTTTTGCCGCTGGCTTTCAGGATTGCGACTATCTCGTCGTAGAGGCCGCTCTTCTTCACCGAGCCTCCGCCGTAAGTCAGCAATACGTTCGGGCCGTAGTTCTTGAGTTCCTGCGCAAGGTAACCCAGTGCGTTTTTCCCGAAGTATAAGCGCGTCGGGTTTGAGTACATGAAATCGCCTAACATGAATTGTCCTCCTATATTATTATGGATACGCTCAATGATACACACTTAACCGCGCTTCAGGTCAACACAATCCGTCTGCGCTGGTGAATGAAGTAATACCCCGTCATAATGACCGCACACAAAATCCATCCCGCAGGATACCCGAACCCCACAACATAGACATTATCAGGTACGAGCCGCGTAATCACGAACAGGTATATCTGTCGGAAGAATACATGAGTGCACAGAGTGATAATCATCGGCATTCTGGATTCTCCGTCCCCGCGAAGGTAGCCCGCAAGCAGCTGGTTGAAGCAGGTTACTACGGCTATTGGGGTGCACATCCTGATGAACATTGCACCGTAAGCTATGACTCCTGCATCAGGACTGAACAGCCGCGACAGTTCCGGCGCAAACACGCAGAGCATCAGAGCAACGAGCGACGAAATCCCCAGCATCATCCGCAGTGCTGACCACGTTCCGGCCTTAGCGCGGTCATTGTGTCCTGCCCCGAGATTCTGCCCGGTGAAGACCGTAACCGCCTGCCCCATGCTCTGAATCGGAATCATCATGTACTGGTCAAGTTTCATGTATACTCCCCAGCCAGCGATTACCGCCGTCCCGAAAACATTAATGTACCCCTGCACGAAGACATTGGAGAACGCCACAACTGCCATCTGAATCCCGAACGGCAGCCCTATCCTCAAAATATCCCCCGAGAGTTTGCGGTTCATTCAGAGAGTCCCGAAAGCTCCCGTAGAGACAGCTACAGCCCTCATCACCAGCACCGCGCTCAAAGCCTGCGCAAGCACCGTAGCCCACGCAACTCCTGCGATTCCCCAGCCGAACGCAACAACGAACACAACATCAAGCACGATGTTCAGGACTGAGCAGAAGACGAGGAAGTACAGAGGACGCTTCGTGTCGCCCATTGCGCGGAGGACTGCGCCGCCGACGTTGTAGAAGAGAAGGCCGGAAATTCCGCCGAAGTAGATTTTCAGGTACAAATCAGCTTCTGCGAACACGTCTTCAGGGGCTGAAGTTATGCGCAGAAGCCACGATGACAGCCCCACGCCCATAACCGTGAGCACTACACAGCCCAACGCCGTAAGCAGTATCGTCGTGCTGACTGCTTCGCGGAGCTTGTCCCTGTCTCCTGCCCCGAACGAACGGCTTATCACAACCCCCGCCCCTGTCGCAGTGCCGTTGAAGAACCTCACCAGCATTCCGACAATGTGAGTCGTGGCACTTACTGCGGCGAGCGCGGAAAGTCCGACGTACTGGCCGACTACTACACTGTCCGCAGTGTTGTAGAGGAGCTGTAACGTGTTCTCGAGGAGCAGGGGAAGCGTGAAGGCCAGAAGGACAGGCCAGATTCTGCCTCTGGTCATGTCGAGCTCGTGATGTCTCATCGGTGAAGCCTCTTCGCGATGGCGGTTAATGTCCTGCGTGAGTTCTCGATAAAGAACTTATCACGTAAAATCAGCAGCAGCGTGAAATATATTGCCGCACCTGCAGGAATTATCGTGAAGGTGTTTGCGACGGATGGAGTCATGTTCCTGCCAATGAACAGCACGGCGGCAAGCATAATCACTCCTGCAATGCAGTTCTTCACGCCGAGAGAGAGAATCTTCCTGTAGTCGAGCTCCTTGCGCAGAATGTAGAGCTGGCTGGCGGCTATTGATGCCTCCGCAACGACAGAAGCTACCGCCGCACCGTATGACTGGAACTTAGGGATAAAGGTTATGTTCAGGCAGAAGTTCACGGCCGCTCCGATTACGATTGTGAGGGTGTAGAGGTTGTGCCGGCGCGTGGGGACTAAGTACTGTCCTCCTGTTATGCTCCCGAGACTGATCGCCAGAACGAGGAAGCTGGTTATCTTCATCAGCCCCGCAACCTTCATGTAGCCCGGCCCAAAGAACCAAGGGACGAAGTTGTCCGCTATCCCTATCAGACCCAGACACACAGGCACTCCCAGAAACCAAACGAACCTGTAGCTCTGGTACGTGTACTCCTTTATCTTCTCCATGTCGTTCTGTGCGAACAAGTGCCCTATTCTCGGAATCATCACGCCGGACTGCGATACTATTATTGCCAGCACTATGCGGGAAATCCTTATGCTGAACTCGTAGTAGCCGTTCTCCGCAGCTATGCCGGTGAAGAGGCCTATCATGATCTTGTCTAGAACGGTATACACTTCGGCGGCGATGCTCGGCAGGAACAGAAGCCAGATCGTCCCGAAGTCGTGATAAGGCCGCAGCCTTCGGAGCTTTGGCCTGTTGATGTATTTCGGGAGCATTAACCACATGGCAAAGTTGCCCGCCATCCCAAAGAATACCTGGCTGCCCATGTACAGGTGAAGGTCTGACCTGTGCCTCACAAAGGTTATTATGAATATCACGTTGCTGATTCTCACGATGAGATTTTTCAGCACCATCTCCCTGAACTCCTCGAGCCCCTCGTACAGCCATCCCACCTCAAGGAACACGTTGATGATGTTCATTGCGGCGATGAGGTACAGATGGCGGTTGTCCTTGACGTACGTGAATGTCATCACAAGGAATGCCGCCATGCTGAGCACTGCATTAATCAGCGCAAGAGTCTTGAGATTCCAGAAAATCCAGCTGCGTCTGGTTATGTCATCTTGGTTGTAAGATATTTCCCGCTTCCCGTAACCGTAAATTCCCATCCCCGCAAACAGCAGGAAGTTCTGCGCCACAGACAAAATGAAGCTCGCTGTCCCTACACCGTCGGCCTTCAGGACTCGCGACAAATACGGTGTCGTGATGAATGGTGTGAATATTATCAGCAGGTTGTACGATGCGTTGTATATGTAGTTTCTCCGTAAGCTCTTGGCCATACTCTAACGTTTTTCCCCCGTCATCTCTCGAGATTAATAGCTTGATATTTTACCCTCTTTCGCATAGAATTACCGGCGATAATTAATCAGATTTGGTTAAAGGAGTGAAATTGACATGGACGCAAATAAACTTACACGCAAAAGCCAGGAGGCACTAGCACAGGCTCAGGTTATAGCCAGCGATTACAGCCACCAGAGCGTGGACGCAGAGCACCTGCTCTCGGCAATGCTGAAGGACTCCGGCGGGCTGATAGTTCAGCTGCTGAAGAGGATGGGCGTTGATGTTCCGGCGTTTGACCGCGCGATTACGGACGAGCTGTCGAAACTGCCGAGAGTTACCGGGCCGGGCGCGGAACAGGGAATGGTGCGCATAACCCAGAGGCTGGAGCGCATACTCAACCGCGCAGGTGAACGTGCACAGGCACTTAAGGACGAATATATTTCCGTTGAGCACATATTCTTAGCGATGCTCGAGGAAGGCAGGAACAAGGCCTTTGCGGCTTTCGGCATAACAGAGGAGAGATTCCTTCAGACGCTGAACGAAGTCAGAGGCTCGCAGAGAGTCCAGAGCGCAGACCCCGAAGCAACGTATGAAGCTCTCGAGAAGTACGGCAGAGACCTCGTGCAGGCGGCGCAGAACGGCAAACTTGACCCCGTTATCGGCAGGGACGAAGAGATACGGCGCGTTGTGCGCATCCTCAGCCGAAAGACGAAGAACAACCCCGTACTTATCGGAGACCCGGGAGTCGGCAAAACCGCAATAGTTGAGGGTCTTGCACAGAGGATTGTGCGCGGGGACGTTCCCGAAGGACTCAAAGACAGGACAGTTTTTGCGCTGGATATGGGCTCGCTGATTGCGGGTGCGAAGTTCAGGGGAGAATTTGAGGAACGCTTAAAGGCTGTGCTTAACGAGGTGAAGAACAGCGACGGCAGAATAATACTCTTCATCGACGAACTTCACACGATTGTCGGGGCAGGTGCGGCGGAAGGAGCAGTAGATGCCGGAAACATGCTGAAGCCTATGCTTGCGCGCGGAGAGCTTCACTGCATCGGAGCAACGACGGTTGACGAATACCGCAAATACATCGAGAAGGACGCGGCACTAGCACGGAGATTCCAGCCCGTTGACGTTGAACAGCCCAGCGTAGAGGACACAATCTCGATACTTAGGGGAATCCGCGAGAAACTGCAGGTGCATCACGGCGTAGTAATCAGGGACAACGCGCTTGTTGCCGCCGCAGTTCTGTCGGACAGGTACATAACCAACCGCTTCCTTCCCGACAAAGCTATAGACCTCGTTGACGAGGCTTGCGCGATGATCAGGACGGAGATTGACTCACAGCCCGCAGAACTCGACGCGGCTTCACGCAGGGTAATGCAGCTGGAGATTGAGGAGACAGCCCTGAAGCGCGAAGAGGACGACGCGAGCAGGGAACGCCTTAAGGCACTGCAGAAGGAGTTAGCGGAAGCACGGAACGAGGCGGACACCCTCAGAGCACAGTACGAGACCGAGAAGAAGGCCATTGCGGGAATAAGAGACCTGCGCAAACAGATTGAGGAGGTCAAAGCGGAAATTGAGAGGGCAAAGCGTGATTACGACCTCGAGAAGGCAGCAGAGCTCGAGTACGGGAAACTCCGCGACCTCGAGACAGTTCTTGCCGCAAGAGAGACCATCAAGCAGGAGACGTTAGAGGGCATCGACGAGAAGAAGCTGTTACGTGAAGAGGTTACCGACGACGAGATAGCCGGTATCGTGAGCCGCTGGACAGGAATACCTGTTAGCCGACTGCTTGAAGGAGAACGTGAAAAGCTCCTGAAGCTCGACGAGATTCTTCACCGCCGCGTTGTCGGACAGGATGAGGCCGTGCAGTTGGTGGCTGATGCAGTCCTCCGGGCACGGAGCGGCATAAAGGATCCCGGTCGGCCTATAGGTTCGTTCATCTTTCTCGGCCCGACCGGCGTGGGCAAAACGGAGCTGGCCAAGACACTGGCTGAAGCACTGTTCGACACAGAAGACAACATGATTCGCATCGACATGAGCGAGTACATAGAGAAGCATTCGGTCTCGCGATTAGTCGGAGCACCTCCCGGATACATTGGCTATGACGAAGGCGGACAGCTCACGGAGGCAGTCAGACGCAGGCCGTACAGCGTGATTCTGTTCGACGAAATCGAGAAGGCGCACCCGGACGTGTTCAACATTCTGCTTCAGGTTCTGGACGACGGAAGGATAACGGACTCGCAGGGGCATGTTGTGGACTTCAAGAACACAGTAATCATAATGACGAGCAACATCGGCTCACAGAACCTCCTTGAAGGCAACGTAGGCGGGACTATTTCCATCTCTGCGCGCGAGGAGGTCATGCAGTTATTGCGGGAACACTTCAAGCCCGAGTTCCTGAACAGGATAGATGACATAGTTTTCTTCAAGCCGCTGAGCATCGACGAGGTGAAGTCAATCGTGAAGATTCTTCTTGCGCGTCTGTCGAAGAGGCTCGAGGACAGGCAGATAGAGCTGAACTTCTCCGACGAGGCAATATCCTTCATCGCGGAGGCCGGGTATGACCCGGTGTACGGTGCGCGCCCGCTGAAACGGTACATCACGCAGAACGTCGAGACACGGCTGGCGAGGGCGATGATTGCCGGAGGTGTCCACGAGAAGAGCACGGTGAACGTGAACGTGAAGAACGGAATGCTGGCGTTCAGCTTCGTGTAGAGAGCGCGGATGACGAAGATGGGGCTTCCTGAATGCCGGGAGCCTCATTTTTTGTGTATACTATCCGGCAGCAGAGGAGGTAGAGTTATGGAACAGCAGAAAACGTATATTGTCAGCTTCAACAGCACGGGGGAAGAGTACGTGTTCGGCGACGAGAGGTTTGCGGGGTTCTTTCAGGCCTGCCGGAGCGTCTACCCGATGATTATGGGAAGCCAGCCCAACGACGGCGGAAATCTCTTCCTGACTCCCGAAGAACGCGCCGAAGTCCTCAGCAGAGAACCGGGGCTCGGGAAATTCATCAGGAGGGTATACGGCTCAAAGGAGTTCATTCAGAACATTGAGCGTTACTGCTTCTGGCTGGTCGACGCAACGCCCGCAGACATAAAGCACTCTAAGATACTCTATGAACGCGTGAGCAGGGTCAAGGAGCACAGGCTTGCGAGCAGAGCAGAGGCAACGCGCAAGAAATCCGACAACCCCGCGCTGTTCTCCTGTATCCGCCAGCCGTCAGAAGAATACATGTTAATTCCACGTCATTCCTCAGAATGCAGAAAGTATATCCCTATGGGCTACGTGTCGCCTGACATAATAGCTACTGACGCTGTTATAATCCTGCCGAAAGCTACGCCCTATCATTTCGGAGTCCTCACAAGCAGTGCACACATGGCATGGATGCGCGTAATATGCGGAAGGCTGAAGAGTGATTACCGCTACTCGAACACTGTGGTGTACAACAATTTCGTGTGGCCGAAGGCAGACCCCAACATGGTCATGAAGATTTTCCGCACCGGCAGCGAAATCCTCCGCGCCCGCGAGAAGCACCCTGAGTCCTCGTTTGCCGACCTCTATGATGAAGTCTCGATGCCCAAAGACCTGCGCGACGCACACCGCGAAAACGACCGTGCAGTTCTCGAAGCATACGGGCTTCCTGCGGATATGGATGAGTTCCACATAGTAGAACATCTCGTGAAGCTGAACTATGCGATGACCGGCCGTGAATATCCTGAATGATTGGGAGGGGGATTAGTGGCGGTCCCAGCGGGATTCGAACCCGCGTCGCAGCCTTGAAAGGGCTGTGTCCTAGGCCTCTGGACGATGGGACCTCTTGCGTGTAAGCTAGTGGTGAATCGCGCGGGACTTGAACCCGCGACACCCGGATTAAAAGTCCGGTGCTCTACCGACTGAGCTAGCGATTCGGAAAAGCAACAGGGGCTATTATATTCTCACAGGCGGAAAATTGCAAATTCACGTGTTATTATTACTGCAATTATCATACACAGGAGGCAGGTAATCATGTTCAGGAAAGCAGAGAGGCGCAAGGCAAAACTCAGGCTCGCAATCACCGGCCCTGCAGGAAGCGGCAAAACATGGGGAGCACTCACGCTGGCTCAGGGGCTCGGAGGCCGCATCGCGATGATAGACACGGAGAACGGTTCGGGAGACCTTTACGCGGATATGTGCAGCTACGACGTTGAGACGCTCACAGCACCGTACTCTATACAGAAATACCTTGCCGCAATCCACGAGGCGGAAGAAGAAGGGTACGACGTGCTGATAATCGACTCGCTGTCCCACGCGTGGGCAGGAGAAGGCGGACTGCTTGACGTTCACAGCCAGCTCACGCAGAGCATGAAGAGCGGCAACAGTTATGCGGCGTGGAACAAGATTACCCCCATGCACAACAAGCTGATAGAGACGATGCTGGCTTCACCGTGCCACATAATAGGCACAATGCGGAGCAAGACAGATTACGCACAGCTCCAGAACGACAGAGGCCGGACAGAGATCCGCAAGGTAGGGCTCGCCCCCGTCCAGCGCGACGGAATGGACTATGAGTTCACCGTAGTGTTCGACTTGGGGATGGATCACAGCGTAACGGTCAGCAAGGACAGGACGGGGCTCTTCGACAGGCAGGTCTTCACGATAACTGCGGACACAGGCCGTATCCTCAAGGACTGGCTGAACAAGGGGGCGGAAGCTGTCCCGAATGCTCAGGACATCAGGAACGCCATCAACCGTCTGTATTATGGCTACATGGAACTTTTCGGGCAGGACGCGGCGACGGCGCAGGCGGCAATGCTGGCGGTTACGGAGGGGCGGGCTTCGCGTGAATGGACGCAGGAGGACATGAGGAATCTCGCGGAGGACCTGGCACTAAGGACGCAGAAGCAGGGGGTTGCGGACTCGGAAGCACTCTGAGGAGAGGAAGCGGCAGGAGGTGCTGAGCTGCTCCTGCCGGTGGGTTCACGTGCGATGTGTTTTATGTCGGCAGTAACATATGATGTACAATAGCAGAGTCCATACCATCACAATTTTTACCATGTGCTTGCCGAACAGTATAGTCCCCATCAGGGGGAAATAAAGCAGTGATTTCTTCCTGAACAGTATAATAAGTGCCATGCAGGGGATTGATAAATACTGCATTGATATAGCTGATGCAAAGCACACAGCTGAAATTGTGTAAAGCAGGAAATTGTTATCTATGTCTTCATATCTGAACGTGTACGCTCCAGCCAGCATAAACAGAGCATATACAGCGAATAAATACCTGTGAAACGGCAGAAATTCCATTCCATAAGGATCTGCAATGCTCCGGCTGAATACCGGGAGATGATTAATAATCCTGTGCAGAATATCAAGCCCGAATAGTGGAAGATTATTCCGCGATCTGTACAGAAATACGTTACTGATTATTCCCTGCTGTCCTGTGCTCCAGTATGGGGCAAAGCTCATTAGGAACAGCAGAACGGGAACGAACGCGTACAGAAACTTTTTGCGCGTATTAATCCTTCTGCTCATGAGAAGCCACATAGGAAACGCCCACATGATATGCTTAATTATGAGGCTCATCGAGAGCAGAACAATTCCTGCTGCGTCATTAATAGTGAAACGTTCATTCTCAGCAGAGTCTTCGATGTAAGATATTCCGTAAGCAGCACAAGCTACTGCCAGACCGTCAAACTGGCTTAAATAACTTACTGTCAGAAACGATAATGGATTCAGAAAAAACACGAGCCCCCACGTCAGGCTTGATTTCTTTGCTACAAGTCTGGCAATTAAGAGATCTGCAAGCGTCAGGACTGCGACGAGCATTAACTTGAAGACCAGCGCAACGTTCGGGAAATGAGATGCCACCTTGTACAGCCAACCCAGCAGTATGAAGAACGCCGGGCCGTAGTTGTAGAATTTCTGCTCAGCGTAGACGTTTCTTCCAGAGGCTGCAATCTCGCCGGTAGCTAGGAAGTTCCTGAAGTCAACGTAGTTCAGGGAGAAAGCCCCGACAACGAAGCGCGCGGCTACACACAACACGACCAGCGACACGCACAGAATTATCTTGCGTTTTTCCGTCATGCCGCCGCCTCCCTGAGATTCTTCCTGAGCTTCAGAAAATCACGGACAGTCCTCCAGCCAATCTTCACGATGCTCTTGATGTTCACAAAACTTTCTCCGCCCTGTCTTGGCCGGAACGTAATATCCTTGAACGTAATATTCTCGTGAAACCAGACGAAGCAGACTGTCTGCATAACGTTCAGCAGGAAAAGGTCATCCGTAAGGTACGGCAGATACTTTGCGACAAGCTCAGGTTTCATAAGTCTGTAAGGCACGTTAGCGTCAGGTATGTATATCCCGAACATCACGCGCTCAACAAGCCGCAGAACATTGCTGATGAATACCCTAGCCGCCCCATCTTTCCTGTCAGGCCTCTTGCCCAGCACAGCGTCATAATCATTCCGCAAAGCCCAGAACGCCTCGAACTCTTCTGCTCTTGTCTGCCCGTCCGTGTCCGTCTGGAAGATATACTCTGCCCCGTGTTCCAGCGCATACTTGTAGCCGTAAATGCACGTGCTCCCGTGCCCGCTGTTGGGCTTGGTGATGGGCTGGAGAAGCGGGCGTGCGCGCGACAACTCCTGAAGGATCACGTACGTGTCATCCTTGCTTCCGTCATCAATAACAACAAGGCGCGACAATCCTCCGCCGTCATGACTCTCAACAACGGGATACCATTCTTCAACAAATTGTGCTATATTTTGGGATTCGTTATAGGCCGGTGCAATGAGGTATAATACGGCGCGTGAGCTGTGAGCTGTGAGCTGTGAGCTGTGAGCATTGTACTTACATTATCTGCCATTGTCAACCTTCCTTCCTTACAAAATTTCCCGAAATTATATCACACATCATCACCTCTCAATTCAGCAAGTATCTTTTCTGCCGTCGCTTTCCCGATGCCCGGCACAGCCATCAGTTCTTCAGCACTAAGCTCGCTGACCTTCCTCGCGCTCCCGAATCTCACGAGCAGTTCTGCCGCAGTCTTCTTCCCGATGCCCGGAATGTCCTCAAGCCTCGACCGCCGGAAGCGTTTATCCCGCGCGTTCCTGTGAGTCGTTATCGCGTACCTGTGAACCTCATCACGAAGCCTCTGCAGGAGCTGTAGTGCCTCGTCGTCCCGGCCAAGCCTCAGAGGTTCAGCCCTGCCCGGCAGAAACAGAATCTCCTCGCGTTCCGCCAGCGCAACAAGAGGGAGACTGTACCCCAGCTCCTCGAGTGCACGTAACGCGTAATCAAGCTGTCCAGTCCCGCCGTCAATCACCGCCAATTGCGGGGCGGGCTCGGACTCGTCCAGAACATGACGGTAACGCCTCTTCACCGTCTCGTACATCGACTCGAAGTCGTTAATCTCCCCGTCCTCAATGCTCCGAATCTTGAAGCGTCGGTACAGGCTCTTGTTAGGACGACCCTGCTCGAACACAACACAGCAACCGTACGTGTCGTGCCCTGCCGTGTGTGAGATGTCGAACGCGTCAATTCTCCACGGGAGAATCTCAAGCCCCAGAAGCTCCTGAAGACGGTTCAAGACCTGCCACGTCTCATTGTCGAGGTCTTCCTGTAACGCCGACGACACTTTTTGCCGCGTCAGCCTCCAGATCGCCCGTATCGTGTCCCGGTAACGTGCCGCCTTCTCGAACTCCTGCTTCTTGGCCGCCTCGTCCATGCGTTTGCGGAGACGCTCGACTAATTCCGCCTGTTTCCCCTCGAACAGAAGCACAATGTCAGCTACGCGTTCCCTGTAATCGCTCTGTGAGCACAGCCCCGCACATGCACCCATTGACCGGCCAAGAGAATACTCAACGCACGGACGGCGTGAGGTGTCAGGCTTGATGGTCTGTCTGCACACACGAAGCGGGAAGTAGCGTTCCGCGAGCCGCATCAAGTTCCGTATGTTACCCGCATCGACGAACGGCCCGAGATACAGCGAGCCGTCATTGTTCTTGTGGCGCGTAATCTCCAGTCGCGGAAAGTCCTCGTTGGTGATTCGTATGTACGGGTACTTGTCCGACATCTTCAGCTCGACGTTGAAGAAGGGTGAGTAACGGCGGATAAGTTTTGCCTCGACGATAAGGGCTTCGGCTTCGGTTTCGGTGCGGATGATTGAGATGTCCTCGATGAGTTCAACGAGCTTGTTCAGGCGCGCCGATGCATGATGCCGGAAGTATGACGACACTCTGCGCTTGAGCTTTATTGCTTTGCCGACGTAGATAACTTTCCCGTCAATGTCCCTCATAAGGTACACGCCCGGTTTCTGCGGCAAGGTCTTAAGGATGGCTGAGATTTTGTCTTTCATGATTTCGCATTATAGCATCAACTTTCATCAAGCCTTATAATTTCATTACAATCCAAACTTTCACATAGGAGTGATTCATTAATGAAGTCATCTCGTTTATTGATGGCAGTGCTCGTTGCTGCATTGCTGGCTGGCTGCGCATCAGCTCAGGACAAAGCGGACTGGCCTTCACAGCTCCGTTTCATGGCAGGCCCTCCCGGCGGCAACTGGTTCGCACTCGGAACTGCGTTAAGTGAAATGTGGACAGGCGCAGGCCTCCCGCAGACCACCAGCTCCAGCGGCGGCGGAGTCTCCAACATCCTCAACGCTCACGCAAGGCGCGGGGACTTGGGGTTCTCGGTTACGTCCCTTCTCGGTGCGGCACTAAAGGGAGAAGCCGACTTCAAGGGAAGAGTCGTGAACAACGCGGTAATCATGGCGAACCTCTACACGCAGTACACCTACTTCATCATGAGGAAGGATTTTGCGGAGAAGAACGGCATCACGTCAGTCGAGGACATCATCGCAAAGAAGCTCAAGATGCGTTTCGCAACCCTCAAGCCCGGCACAAGCTCAGAGTTCGTCGTCAAAGCACTCTTCGACAAAGGCTACGGCTTCGACTACAAGAAACAGTTTCAGGAGTGGGGCGGAAGCGTAGAGTACGCATCATACGACGGCGGAGCTGACCTCCTCGCGGACAATCACCTTGACTGCTTCGCGTTCTCAATCGGCAAAGTCGCTTCAACCGTCATGAACATTGAGAGCCAGGTTGATATAGTGCTCCTTCCCGTAGGACAGGAAGCTCTCGACAAGCTCGCCGAAGCATACGGAACTGTTACCCTCACGATTGATCCGGGCATCTACAAGTCCGTTCCCGAAGGTGCAGAGCCGGTTAAGGTTGTAGGAGATTACACGTGCATAGTGATCCGCAAAGACCTTCCCGAGTCCCTCGTGTACGAGCTCAATAAAGCAGTTTGGGAGCACAAGGCCGAGCTGGTTGCGGCTGTTAAGGACATGGGAGAGCTTGAGCCGTCAATAGCTATCCCTGCGACAGTCCCTGCACATGAAGGCAGCGTGAAATTCTGGAGTGAAGTGAACAAGTAATGCGCAAACTTTCAGGTTTCCCGAAAACTATAATCTACCTCTACGTGCTGGCTATGGGAGTGTTCCATCTCTTCACGGCCAGCGCAGGAAACTATGAGGCGTATCTTCAGCGGAGCATTCACCTTGCGTTTGTGCTGCCTCTGGCGTTCGTGCTTTTTCCGGTAAACAGCAAAGCCCCTAAAGACAGAGTACCCTTCTACGACTGGATATTAGCTGTCTTGGCCGCCGCTCCGGGCGTGTATTCGATGGTGAACTACACGGCGATAACCGAGCGCATTCAGCAGATAGACCCTCTGACGACCGCACAGCTGGTACTCGGCTCACTGCTTGTGATTCTTCTGCTCGAGGGCACACGCAGAATCGTCGGGCTTCCGTTGTCGTTAATCGCGGCGTTGTTCGCGGTGTACATGCTTTACGGCTACAAACTTCCCGGGCTGCTTCAGGGCTTCCCGTTCTCGTACCCTGAAATTATCGAGCAGCTGTACTTGACTGATGAAGGCATCTTCTCGTCGCCGTTAGGAGTCTCCGCAACGTACGTAATGATATTCCTGATATTCGGCGCGTTCCTCGAGAAGTCGGGTGCGGGGGACTGGTTCATGAGCGTTGCACAGGCTTTCACGGGAACAACTCCCGGCGGACCGGCACAGATAGCAGTGCTGAGTTCGTGCCTGTTCGGCTCAATCTCAGGTAGCGCGGTTGCGAACGTCTACGGCACAGGAACTTTCACGATTCCGCTGATGAAGAAAATCGGTTACGAGCCGTTCTGTGCGGGGGCTGTCGAGGCTGTTGCGAGTTCGGGCGGTCAGATAATGCCTCCGATTATGGGAGCGGGCGCGTTCTTGATGGCTTCATTCTTGGGTCTGCAGTACCGCGAGATAATGATAGCCGCAATCTTCCCGGCACTGCTCTATTACGGCGCGCTGTTCCTGATGGTGAGGCTTCGTGCACTCAAGACCGGCCTTAAAGGTCTGAACCCTGAAGACCTGCCGACGAAGCATGAAGTCTTGGCCAAGTTCTACATGATTGCGCCGATTCTGGGGCTGATTGTGTTCCTGCTGATAGGTTATACGCCGATGCGCGCGGCACTTCTCGGGATCGGTCTAGCGTGGCTCGTGTCGTTCTTCAACTTCAAGCCCGAAACCACCGGCACACAGAAGGCAGTTGCGTGCGTTGTTGCGTTAATCTCTCTTGCTCTCGGAGTGTTCCTCACGCTGAAGCCTGAAGTGTTTAGCGGAATAAAGCCCGGCCTTCAGTTCGTGATTATCGGTGCGTACATGCTGATAGCTTCGTGGTTCAACCCCGGCATGAACACCCGCGAGTTCATCGACGCGATAGAGCAGGGCGCGCAGGGTATCCCTCTGGTGTGCGTTGCGTGTGCGACGGCGGGAATAGTTCTCGGTGCTGTGTCATTAACTGGCATCGGCGGTAAGCTCGTGGGGTTCGTAATCTCCTTTGCGGGTGATGCTCCTCTGCTTGCGTTAATCCTCGTCATGCTGATTGCTACCCTTCTCGGAATGGGACTACCTACGACCGGCGCATACATTCTTGCGGCGGCACTCGGTGCACCGATTCTCGTGAAGCTGGGTTTCCCTCCGATTGCGGCTCACATGTTCGTATTCTACTACGCAATAATCTCGAACATCACGCCCCCTGTTGCGCTGGCGGCCTATGCGGCGAGCTCAATAGCTAACTCCAACCCCAACAAGACAGGATTTCAGGCTATGCAGCTGGGATTCCTAGCGTATGTTGTGCCGTTCGCGTTCTGCTATGACCCGGGCCTTCTCATGCAGGGAAGCTGGGCGCAGATAGGCTGGGCAGTGCTGAGCGGGCTCGGGGCGGTGTTCTCGTTCGCGTATATGTGGATGGGTTACATCAAGAAGCCGATTAACGTCGTGATGAGAATCCTGCTGTGCGTTGCGGGCGTACTGTGCTTGACGGTGTGGCCTGCCTCGACTGTTGCGGGACTGGTGATTCTCGTTGCAGTGTATGTTCTGAACAGGAAACAGTAATCTTTGTGCGCAGACTCGTAAAACTCTTGCGGGTCTGCGTTTTTCGCGTTTACAGCATGAAATTGTCCTGAGTGATGCGCCTGAAATCTTCCGCGCCTAATGCTTCCGATGCTTCATCGATTCTCTGCCGGTAATACTCTTCCGCCGGAATGTCGTAGTAGTACCTCATGACGGGAAAATCACTTCCCCACAGCACACGTGAGATCATCCCTTCATCCCTGAGCCTCACAATGTTTTTCACCGGCATGAACGCGGTATCAGCCCATGCATTGGGACACTCCTTCATGACGGCTATGCACTCATCGATAGGGCGGCCGTGCGCGAGGATGACTCTTACGTCAGGGAAATCACGGCAGATGTTCATGTAAACTCCGGCCTCGCAGGCATCCCTTCCTCCTGTGTGGAACATTACGGGAAGGTTTCTGTCCCTAGCGATGTCAAATATGCGGCGGATTTCCTTACCGTCAGGATTCCAGTCCTGATGGTAGCCGTGAACCTTCAGCCCAGCAAACTCACGGAACAAGTACGGTTTCAAGCCCCGCGAGTGCCTGAGCATTCCCGGCGACACCCACAGGAACGGGACGGCTCTCCCCTCACTCAGAGAGACCGTCTCCTCAATCTCGCGCCGAACTTTACGGAATGGAACGCTGCCCGTTGAAGTTGAGGAGAAATAGTACCGTTCAACGTTCAGAGCCTTCATGCCCTCCGTGATTTCTTCGGGAGAGAAATACAGCTCGCCCTTGAAATATCCCGTGTGTACGTGAACATCAAACATTATTGTTTCCCAGCTTTCCTGTATTCTTCAACAAGCCTCTTGTTCAGGAACGCCACATCACAGAAATGTTTGCTGACCTCAAAGATTGAGCCCGTCTCGTTGAGATTCCTGACCATGCACATGGCGCAGAAAGGTTTTGCTTCGCACGCCATGCACTTCGGGAAATCCCGCCACTTCACAGCCCGCAGTTTCTTCAAGGCCTCCGAGTTATTCCACACATCGGCGACAGTCTGAGCGTGGGCATTGCCCAGAGGCCAGCCCTGAAACCCGGAGCACGGGTAAAACTCCCCGTTTGCCGCAACACACATCGAGTCTAGTCCCGCGCCGCAGATATGCTCGTCAGG
Source organism: Synergistaceae bacterium (assembly GCA_017450125.1). Lineage (NCBI taxonomy): Bacteria > Thermotogati > Synergistota > Synergistia > Synergistales > Synergistaceae > Synergistaceae bacterium. The sequence goes on from JAFSWZ010000034.1 coordinate 36,420, forward strand.
ATTCAGCGGTGAAGGCTCAATGTCCGCGTCAAGGATTGTCCTGTACTGTACATCGTAGCTGATTATGTCCTTGAGAAGTAGCTCTGTCTCATCGAGCGTCAGCCTGTTATCGAGGTTGTCCGTTGTCCCGTCAATCCTAGCCATCATGATATAGTCGGTGTAGCCCTTGATGCCGTGAGAATATGCCCAGTCAAGAACGTCCTTATATGATGCATAAGTTCTCCTCATTGTCGGACAGCTTATCTGTACGGGAACATCAGCGGCTATCAGGCGTTCGAGGCTGGCGATTGTCTTTGCGTGGGAGCCCGGGAGCTGAGTGATATAGTCATGCTCTCCCGGGTTCATGCTGTACACGGAGGCTTGCAGAAGGTCTATGTTTGCTTCCTTGAGGGCAGAGATTATCTCGTCAGTAAGAAGCGTAAGATTGCTCAGCACGGAGATTGAGAAGTCATTTTCCCGTGCTCGCCTGAGAATGGGGATGAAGTCCTCGTGAAGAAGACACTCACCGCCCGAAAATGTAACCTTCAGCGTTCCCATTTCCGCGAGCTGGTCGAGGATGCTCAACACAAGGTCAGTCTCCATGTCGTGAAAATTCCTTGTTCCCGGCAGGTAGCAATGTCGGCATCTCTCGTTGCACCTGCTCGTCAGTTCGAACTGGAACGCGAAGAGGTGCGGATCATTCCTGAAGTATTGTCCGAGAAATTCTGTCGTGGCCTGAGCGTCAGGCGATGCATCAAGTGCTGTAAGCGGTGCTGTCTTCTTATCCTTATGGGAGTAACTGAAGCGGGGCATCTTTACGCTGATTTCCTCCTCCGTCATCCCGGAAACAACAAAACTTTCAGCCTCAAGCTCATTCACGAACTCTGCGAAGTCTTTCGCAAGTTTTTCGCGTTCCGCACCCGTATAAACCTTCATGAGGCTGTCAATTATTTCGTCTATGGTCTTGGGTTTGCGTGTGAACTGCTGGAGAAAGATTTTGCCGTTGATGTCATAGATTCTGTCCTGCTTTGTGAGCTGGTTGACAATGTACCCAATATCCCCGAACGTTCGGACAAATGAATCATTAGCGAGACATACTAACAATTATTATTCCTCCTGTGAACAAAAAAAATTTCCCGGAGGATAAACTCACTCCGGGGCTGGCTTGTTTAGTTCTCGAATTCGCACTTATGGCAAGAAAAAGTGTTGCTGTACTCTTCGGGGCAGCCTGCGACGAATGACCTTTTCCTCGCGCTCTTTGCTACTGTCTTCGGTTTGCTGTATGCCATTGAAATTCACCTCCTTCTTGTAATGCCATCCATTGACGAAAATTTAAGCACACAACTATCAATCATCTTATTTCCCGAACTATGCTATAATACATGCGGGACAAGATAAGACCGCTGGCACACGCCAAAAAGTCATGTGCTTTTTCAACTTTGGTGAGTATGATTATAGCATGAAAACTTGTCCTTTTGTTGTTTTGTGAAAAATTAATTTTCCGCATCCTTAGAACATGACTCCCGAGACCAGATACACCCCTCCCCAAATAAGAGCAATCCCGCACAGAACGTTCACGACTTTCACAGCCCAGTACGTCAGGCTGTCTTTGCCGCTGTCCAGAAACTCCGAGAAAATCTGCGCAAACGTCCCCGCCCCGACAAGCACCGCACAATACCCCAGAGCGTAGCACAGCACCAGCAGGATACTTCCCGCCATTCCGCCCGAAGCGTCGGACATCGCGAGCGACAGCACGGGACTCACGTAGCCTATACTGCACGGCCCGACCGCCAGCCCCGACACAACGCCGAGCACAACAGCACCCTTGAGGCTGCGGCTTTCCGTTCCTGTCCCTCCTGAACCGAGCGCAAAGAACTTCACGCGGATTATCCCGATAAGGTGAAGCCCCATCACGATGAACACTGCGGCAGTTATCAGCGTCAGGAAACGTTCATAGCCGCCGAGCAGCATACCTATTCCCGACGTTATGAACCCCACAAGCAGGAGGTTCACGATTATTCCCAGACAGAACGCGCACGAAATCTTGAACGCGTTCCAGTGCGACGGGCTGTCAGTGTTCGCGACGTAACCCACAACCAGAGGGACGGTGCTTATACCGCAGGGGCTGAGCAGTACGCTGGCGATTCCCCAGAGGAACGCGCCGAGAAACTTCACAGCTCCCGACGCGTACATAAAGCGGAATATACTACTGACCATTATTCAGCCACCTTGCAACATCTTCCTTGAGCCTTCCGCCGCCGGAATAATGCACGGAGAGTCCTTCAGTGATGTTTGCCTTCGGTGCGAGCTTGGCTATTGCGGTGAGTGTCTGCCCGAACCTTCCGCCCCCGTGTGAGCAGAACGGCATTATAGTTTTGCCGGAAAAATCGTACTCCTCAAGGAATGAGGCAATCGGCATCGGGATGCTCGCCCACCAGTTGGGATAGCCAAGAATAATCACGTCGTACTGCTCGAAATTCTCGACGTGAGTCCTGAGCTTCGGACGTGCCTGCCTGTGCTGGTCTCTCTGTGCTTCGCGTAAAACTGTGTTGTAGTTCTCGCTGTAGGGTTTCTCCGGCGAAATCTCGAAGATGTCCGCCCCCGTCTGCTTCTGAATCTCGTACGCTATTCCCTGCGTGTTCCCGCTCCACGTGAAGAACGCGATTAACGCCTTCCCGCTGGTCTTGGCCGGTTCCTGCACAGCCTGAGAGGTCAGCGTCCCCGTCCCGACTGCTCCGCGCGCGAGCCTGAAGCCGACATTGTAGAGCCTGCGTTCTTGAGGAGCTGCCGCACGGTACGCACTGCGCATGTTCTTCGCAAAGTCATTCCAGCCCCCGCCCCTGTACACTCTGCGCGTACCTGTCTCCGGCCCTGCAGGAAGTGAAGGGTAATATGGTGCGTAAATGTCCCAGCACCATTCGCCAACGTTGCCGTGCATGTCGTACAGTCCCAGCCTGTTCGGAGGGAAGCTCCCGACATTGACGGTAGTAGCGCGATAGATGCCCGGTTTCGTCGTCAGCTTGCTCTGCGAAAAGTAATTCTCCTCTATCTCGTAGGGATAATGCCCGTAGAAATTCGCCTCGTCCGCACCTATCGAGTGTTCAAGGTTGAAGGGTGTTGACGTTCCAGCCCTGCAGGCGTACTCCCATTCTGCCTCTGTCGGGAGACGGTAGCCGTCTGCGGCCCAGTCCCACGTAACGCGTTCGCCCTCTATCTTATACGCAGGAGCAAGACCTTCCGCCGCGCTCTTCGCGTTGCAGAACATTACGGCTTCAAGCCACGTAACATTCTCGACGGGCAAACTGTCTCCCCTGAAGCTCGAGGGGTTGCCGTTCATCAGCGCGGAGTACTCCTTCTGCGTAACCTCGTACGGAGAGATGCTGAAGTCCTGCACCGTAACTTCATGCTGTGTCTCGTCGCTGCTCCGCCAGTTCTCGGACTCGGGGCTGCCCATCAGGAACTTTCCGCCCTTCACGCTCACCATTTCGTCAGCAAACGCACAGCCAGACATCAGCGCAACAAGTGCAAAGATGATTAATGCCCGCATTACTCTGCCGCCTTGTTGATGCAGGTTATTGCGTTGAGGCTTCTCGGGTAGCCGATGTACGGCACGCACTGCGCAACAACGTCCAGCAGGAACTCCCTGTCGTTGCCCATGTTCATATTGCCTTTGGCGTGGCCGATGAGCTGGGGTTCACAGCCTCCCTGTGCCGCAATGTAGCAGAACGTAATCATCTCGCGTTCACGGAGCGTCAAGCCTTTGCGCGTGTAGTAGTCCCCGAAGCAGTTGCCCGCAAGAAAACGGTTGATGACTCTCCTATCCTCAGGAGCATTCTCCACGAAGCCGCGCATCACTTCGCCGAAAATCTCTATCTGCGTGTCATTCCCGGCCTTCACGCGGGTTTCCGGCGTTGTCGTTGAAGCTGGAGGCAGAGGAAGGGAGATTCCTTTTTCCGCGAAAACTTCGTTGGCGGCCTTGAGGAAGGGACGTGTGCGTCCTATGCCGAGATACGCCGTGCCCTGATAGATGACTTCCTTCACCTCTGAGGGAGTCAGTCCTGCATCGAGTGCCTCAGGCAGAACTGCCCTGAACTCGTCGACACCCTGACAGCCAAGCAGCGTCGCGACAATCGCCATGTACCTCGTGCGTGCATCCAGCTTCGACTGGGCAGGCACTTCCTCAGAAGCGAAACGGCCGAAAAACTCCGCGAACTCCGGGTCTGTCTCCCTGAACTCCTCAACGTTCGCGAACACACATGAACTCATCACCATAACCATAATCACCCCGAAAAGTATTGTTCTCATCACGTTACCTCAACTTTGCGTATTCTTCTGCAGAGACGGCCTCGCACCACTCGTTTGAGGTCGCTTCTCCGCTGACTTCGACGGCCAAGTGCTGGAACCACGAGTCTTTTGCCGCTCCGTGCCAGTGCTTGACGTTCGCGGGAATGTTCACCACGTCGCCGGGAAAAAGCTCGCGCGCAGGCTTCCCCCACTCCTGATAGTAGCCTCTGCCGTACACGCAGACCAGTATCTGTCCGCCGCCGGTCTTTGCGTGGTGAATGTGCCAGTGATTCCGGCAGCCGGGCTCGAACGTTACGTTGAAGATCCCGACCTGCTCGAGCGAAAGGGGCGCAAGGTAGCTCTGTCCGTCGAAGTACTGCGCAAACGCATCGTTCTTCTTACCGAGCGGAAACGCGCTCAGCTTCTGCGCCTCAGGCTCAAGGTGAAGCCCCTTCGTGCTCAGCGTAATGTTCACGGGGTTGTTGGTGATCACCTTCACCGACTTCACGAGTCCTGCTGCCTTTGCGTTGTAGGCCTTGAACCTCTCGGACGCAAAATACCTCTCTCTTGCTTCGTCGTCCGCGAACATCTCCAGCGTGTGGACGAAGTTATTCCTGTCGCCCTGCTCCGCCGTCGCGAACAGCCCCATCACTCCCGCGTCCTCAGCCACAGCCCGCGAGAACTCCTGCACTGTCAGAGCCCTGAACTCCTCGAGGCATTCCGGCTTGACCTCGACGAGTGCCATCGACACGGTCTTGGCCGAACCTTCCTTCTTCTGCTCGAGGACTATCGGGTCAACCGGCAGAATCTTGAGGCTCTCGAAGATAGGTTCGCGCTCCGCAACGAATGCCTTGAACCCTTCACTGTCCCTGTGAACCTGATACGCGGCTTCATCCTCGTAGATTTCGAGTATCCTCATCAGATCAGGATTCCCCGCGTCAACTCCTCCGTAGAGCGAGTAGCTCCCCGACTCGTTTGGCGTGTACTTCGCGACGGTGCGGGCACTGATTGCCGCCATCTCTGGCATCTTGCCGGGCTTGGCCTGAAGCACCGCCCAGTGAACCTTCAGGGTATGACCCTCCGGCGCAAACACCGTGTGTGCCTCCGCAGTCCTCGCGAACAGCACGCACATCATCAACAACAACAATACTTTCATGATTCCCTCCTTAATTATTGTTAGGATGCCTGCGATTATACATGTTATATCTAACCTTCAAGCCTACGTAAAATTAACTATTGCGTTTTAGGGTTGAGGGGGTTATCATTCCCCGCGTTGTTCAGTTAGCACTAAATATGATTGAGTGCCATTAAGCAGGAGGAAGAAGTCATGAAGCTGAAACCGTTAGGCGACAGGTTGGTTGTCAAGGTACTTACACGCGAAGAGAAGACCAAAGGCGGAATAGTTCTGCCCGATACCGCAAAAGAGAAGCCCACTGAAGGTGAAGTAGTAGCAGTAGGGACGGGCAAGGTTCTCGACAACGGCCAGAAGCAGCCCGTAGAAGTCAAAGTAGGCGACAGGATAATATTCAGCAAGTACGCAGGGACAGAAGTAACAGTAGACGGCGAAGAGCTGGTAATCTTCAGCGAGCGCGACGTTCTTGCAATCGTAGAGAAGTAAGCAGGAGGATACACAGATCATGGCAAAGATATTAGCATTCGGCGAAGAAGCCCGCAGAGCAATGCTCAGGGGCATCGACAAAGTAGCAGATACAGTAGGAGTAACACTCGGGCCTAAGGGACGCAACGTAGTCCTCGAGAAGAAGTTCGGCTCACCGATGATCACGAATGACGGCGTAACCATCGCGAAGGAAATCGAGCTTGAAGACCCGTTCGAGAATGCCGGCGCACAGCTCCTCAAGGAAGTAGCCAGCAAGACCAACGACATAGCCGGAGACGGAACGACGACCGCGACGATTTTCTCGCGCGCAATCATCCGCGAGGGCATGAAGAACGTAGCCGCCGGTGCAAACGGAATGCTTATGCGTCAGGGCATCGAGAGGGCAATAGAGTTTGTGGTCGAGGAGCTCAGGAAGCAGAGCACCCCCGTAAAGGACAAGGAGAAGATTGCGCAGGTAGCATCAATCTCCGCCAACGACTCGGCAGTCGGCGCGCTCATCTCTGAGGCAATGGCGAAAGTCGGAGAAGACGGCGTAATCACCATCGAGGACAGCCAGACGGTCGGAACAACCCTTGAGATGGTCGAGGGTCTGCAGTTCGACAAGGGATATATCAGCCCTTACATGGTAACCGACAGCGACAGAATGGAAGCCAGCTTCGACGACGCATACATTCTGATTCACGACAGCAAGATAAGCAACATCAAAGACCTTCTGCCCATCCTCGAGAAGGTAGTGCAGACCGGCAAACCCCTCGTGATTATCGCAGAGGACGTAGAGGGCGAGGCACTTGCAACGCTCGTAGTGAACAAGCTACGCGGAGTAATGCAGGTTGCGGCAGTGAAGGCACCCGGCTTCGGCGACAGGCGCAAGGCAATGCTTCAGGACATCGCCATCGTAACGGGCGGAGTTGTCGTGAGCGAAGAGACCGGCATGAAGTTCGAGAACACTGACCTGTCGATGCTCGGCCGTGCCAAGAAGGTCAAGATCACGAAGGAAGACACGACCATCACTCAGGGTGCAGGCAACCCCGACGAGATCCGCGCACGTGCAAAGCAGATCCGCAAGGAGATCGAGGACAGCACATCGGACTACGACAAGGAGAAGCTCCACGAGAGGCTGGCCAAGCTGGTCGGCGGCGTAGCGGTAATCCAGGTCGGCAGTGCAACCGAGACCGAGCAGAAGGAACTTAAGCACCGTATCGAGGACGCACTTAACGCGACGCGTGCGGCAGTCGAGGAAGGCATAGTAGCAGGCGGCGGAGTTGCGGCACTGAACTGCGCGGCGGCACTTGAGCCGTTCGTCGAGAAGCTCAGCGGCGACGTACGCACCGGCGCAAGGATAGTGCTTGACGCGCTGAAGGCTCCTCTGTACCTCATCGCAGAGAACGCGGGCTATCAGGGTGATGTAGTTGTCGAGAGGGTCAGAGCCGAGAAGATCGGGCACGGCCTCAACGCGGCAACCGGCGAGTACACCGACATGGTAGCGGCCGGCATAATCGACCCCGTGAAGGTTACGCGCTCAGCACTCCAGAACGCGGGCTCAATCGCGGCAATGGTGCTCACCACTGAAGGCATCGTCGCCGACAAGCCCGAACCCAAGCAGGCCGCTCCTGCAATGCCCGGCGGTATGGGCGGAATGGACGGCATGTACTAGACGCTGTAAGCAGACAATTATCCCCCGTAAGTCAGAACGGCTTGCGGGGGAGTTCTTTACCCGTTAAGTGCTTCGTCAAGACCTGCCCAGTCCATGTTTCCCGCACATTCAGCAACTGCCTTGAAGCGTTCGGCCTCTGCCTGAGGTATCTTGTACTTCCTGAGCTCGGCAACTATCCCGTCAATAGAATCAATGTCGAAGCTCGACGCAAATTCTCTTATCGCTTGGTAGGCCTCATGAAGTTCATCGAGAGTGATTTCTTCCTTGTCGGCATCGTCATCACCAAACAACGGCGACAGAATCTCCGACAGCTTGCGGTAATCCTGCAGGAGCTTCGGCGTGAGGCTATCGATTTGTTCCGCGTCCTCCGCGTTGCCCAGTTCCTCGAGCTTGGCCGCGTCTGCCGACAACCCCAACGCTCCTATCAGCCGTGCAGAACTCTTCAGCGCGTGAACCTTTATCGTGTAGTTCCTGAGGTCATGCGCGCGTAGGAAGGCCTCTATTGCGTCGGCGTTGGCTGTGATTGAGCGGTAGAACTGCTCGAGCGTCTTGATGAGGATTGACTCGTTGGAGCAGAAACGCACTGCGTCGTCATAGCTCAGGCTTCCAGTGCCCTCGTAAAAGGCTTGAAGCTCGGTCTTTGGCTGTTCTTCTTCCGGCTCGTCGTCAGAGGCCTCCTGAAGCATGACTTTCTCCTCTGGGAGGTACTGTATCAACGCCGCCTCAAGCGCAGGCCCCTCGACGGGCTTCGACAGGTAGTCCGTGAAACCTTCCTCGAGGTACTTTGCCCGTGCTCCGCTCACTGCATCAGCTGTCAGGCAGATTACCGGCGTTCCAGTGTTCATGCCGCCGGACTGCGAACGTATGCGCTGCAATGCCTGCGTTCCGTCCATAACGGGCATTCTCTGATCCATCAGGATGAGGTCATACTTCGTGCTTCTCGTGAAGGTCAGTGCCTCAGAGCCGCTCTGCGCGGTGTCAATCTGAACCTCCGTCTTGCTCAGCAGGCCTTCAACAACGGTGAGGTTCATCTCCGTGTCATCAACAACGAGAATCCTCGCGTCCGGCGCACGGAACGATTCCCTGTAAGCGCGCATCTTGCGGATGTACTGGCTGAACTTCTCCTGAAAGTCTCCGATTGGGCTGTCATCAACAATTTTCTGTGGAAGGTATACCGTGAACGTCGAGCCCTTGCCGTACTCGCTGGCTACGTCGACTTCTCCGTTCATCATCTCGAGCAGGCTTTTCGTTATCGACAAGCCCAAGCCTGTGCCCTCAACCGTGCTGTTCTTCTCGAGGTCAACGCGCTGGAACTTCCCGAAAAGTTTGGGGAGGTCTTCGGGCTTTATCCCTATGCCCGTATCCTGGACGGTGAACACGAGGCTGATTGTGTCTCCCTTGCGCTCTCCGCCGACATGGAATGACACTCCCCCTTCGTGCGTGTACTTCACCGCGTTGTTGAGGATGTTGATGACTACCTGCCTCACCCTGACTTCGTCGCCGTGAAGACCGTCAGGCAGGCTCTCGTCAACGTTCACCGTGAACTGCAAGTCCTTCTGCCGCGCCTTGAACACTATCATGTTCGTTACGTCGTTGAGCACGGAGCTGAGCTTGTAGTCTGCCTCGACAATCTCCATCCTTCCGGCCTCGATCTTGCTGAAGTCAAGAATGTCGTTGATGATGGAGAGGAGGTTTCGGCCTGCGCTCTCTATGTTGCGGGCGTACGTCGTGATGCGTTCGTCGCGGCTCTCGCGGATAATCATCTCGTTCATGCCTAACACAGCATTAATCGGCGTTCGGATCTCATGCGACATGCTGGCGAGAAATTCGCTCTTCGCAGCGTTGGCTTGTTCCGCCTGAGCTCTGGCGATCTCTAGAGCTTTCTCGCGCTTGTTCCTGATGGAGAATATGCTGAACAGTATTACCAGGCTGAGAATACACAACGCCATCTGTATCATGCTATTCTTGATGAGCGAGGCACTGATTAAGCGGTACACTTCGCTGTTGTCAACGACAATCCGTATGTCGTTGTATATCTCCTGCCTCATCCACAGCGCCGACACGAAGAACAGCATCAGCAGCATCGCAATCCACACAACTATGGACTTGCTGAATCTATGCCCGTCATCCCCTGCGACAAGCCTGCGGAAGAACGCAAGGCCAAGAATACCCCATATCGTCAGTATAAGGTACGACTCCGCCGCAAGCGTGCTGACCGACCAGAAGTTAGGCACAATAGCCAGCATGAAGAACCCCAGCGACACAACCACTCCCAGCGCGCCGAGAAGCTGCATTTTTCTGTCTCTCTCCTTGCCCGCTGTCCTGAACGCCGCCGCAGAAGTGTACCCGTAAGCTACCGTAGCACCGACCGACGTAACATCAACTATCCAGCCTATCGCGGTTCGCCCGAAGAACGGGATGAACACTGACACGCACATTATGAGCAGAATGCACTTTTCGGGAGTTCCGTACTTTCCCAGCTCGTGGAACTTCTTGGGGATTATGCCTTCGCCCGCAAGAGCGTAGAGCAGACGCGAGGCCGCAATGTAGTTCCCAACGATGCCGGTAACTACTGCTCCGAGAAGAGTTACTGCGAGAATCACTAGGCCGATATTGCCCATGATTTCCTTCGTCGCGTAGAACACTGGCAGACCCTGCAGGCCGTCCATCTTCCCCAAGTCCTTGATGTACGCGAGCCACGACGAATAACCTTCGGGCTGAACTGTTACAGCAAGCCACGTGAGGAACGTGTAGGCTACTCCGCCTGTTGCAACAGCTATGGCCATAATCATTAATGACTTTTTCGGCGAGAATCTGAATTCTCCCGCAGAGTGCGAGATTGACTCGAACCCCACGAACGCCCACGGGACTAACGCGGTTACCTGCACAACCTGAACCCACGCCTTTTCGCCGTCAGCAAACAGCGGGTAAGCCGTACCATGCCCCCTCGTGCCGAACAAGCAGACCGCGAGGCAGAGGACTATTCCGGCGATGAGCAGGACGGCCATCACGGACTGGACAGCTCCGGCGAGGGACTTGCTGCGTATGCAGACAAACCCGAACAGCACAACAGCACCTGCGGAGACGAGAAACTCTCCGAACCAGACATCATAGCCCGCAACAGTGTAGTGAAACCCGAACTGCAGGACACCTCCGGCCAAGTTGCGCGCGATGAGGACGAGTGCCGTTGCGTTTGCCCAGAGTATGGCGATGTACGTCAGAACGAGAAACCAGGCGCACAGAAAACCGTGCTCGTCGCCGAAAGCCGCCCGCGTGTACGAGAAAGCTCCTCCGCTGTCGGGATACCTGTTCAGCATGTAGTGGTACGTTCCGCAGATTACGAGCATCAGGGCAGTTCCGGCGGTCATGCCGATTATCGTGCCCAGAGGCCCGGCCGTCGGCAGAAACGTTGAGCCGGGCATTACGAACGCTCCCCAGCCGACAGTGCACCCGAAAGCCAATGCCCACGCAGTCAACGGAGAAACATACTTGTCTTTGCTGTCTAGTCTTTCCATGAAACGACCTCCTTGAATTAACGCCGTAGAAATATCCCTCCCTGTTCACTCTCGAACAAGGAGGGACGGTGTTACTTAGTGCTTAGGTTGTCTGCGTTGTGTATTACTTCTTGCGTGCCGCGATGAATCCGCCGAGTACTGCAAGTGCTAAAGCTGTGAATCCTGCCGAGCACCCGCCGCCTGAACTGCCGGGATCGTTGAACGTAAGGTTGTTGTTCTCTTCACCGCCATTATTTTGTGCTGCAACCTGCAGCTTCGCCGCGAGAACAGGAGCACTCACGTCATACGCTGAAATGCTCACGATGTCATCAGCTGCGTCGTTGACCTTGAAGACCACGTAGCAGTTGGTCTTGCCGTATGCATCGTTCGGTGTTGCCAGTTCCGCCTGAGCCGAGTCGAACACCCTTATGTCCTTTGAAGCTGAGCTGAAGCCCTTAGGATAGAAGTCGAAGGACGCATCAGCATCAGCAGATGCCGGCTTTGCTTCAAAGTCTATCGAGGCTACGTAGTACAGACCGGCAGGAAGGTTGTTCATGGCAGGGATTCCCGTCGTCATTACAGCATAGTTACGGCTCTTTGCCTCAGTAATGACAGTATCCATGCTGTAGGTCGGGAACTCAGCTCCCTCAACAAGCAGAGCGTTCGTAGGAGTTGCACCGAGAACAGCCGCCATAACCGACGTGTCTACCGCTACTACCACAGACTCCACAGTGTTGCCGTTCTCGTCAGTTACTACCTTCACCGTCTCGACATCGTACGATACAACATTCACCGTCGCGGAAGCAGTGTCCGTGCTGACAGTGTCAGGGAGATCGCTGACAGATGTGTAAATAGTCGGCTCATACACCTGGCCTGCTTCCATGACTACCAGCATGTTCACGAAGCCGGGCATGACGGTACTATCACCTGAGCCAGGGATCGCATCGATGGATTCACCCTTGCTGTTCAGGAAAGCAATACCGCTGTTGTCAACTGCGCTTGCCTGTATGCCTGAACCCTTGACGCTAGCCTTGAGGCCTCTGTCTCCCATGATCTTCGTACCGAAGAGAGCTGACCCGAAAACCTTGGGCTGCTTGTACGTTCCGCTCTTCTTGGGTCTTACCGCCGTTCCTGTTGAAAGGGCAGTGTTGCCGCTCCCGAGTCTGTCTGAGACCGCCGCGAGCTTCTGCTCAACTGTCGCATCGTCCGATGTTGAGGATACCGCTGCCTCAAGCTGATCATTTTCCTGCGGCGTAGTATCTGTCGTAACGCCGGGGAACAACGCGGCTCTCTTTGCATCAGTGTCAACTGCTCCCTGAGCACTGGTCTGGATTGACTCCGCACTGCTTGCCCACTGCTTCTGCTCTGCTGTTACACCAGCTAAAGCATTCGCCAGAATATCCGCAATCGCCCTTGCTACCGACATGATCGTCTGGGCAAAAGTCGTCTGCGCCACTGACTGCTGCGCCGCTCCCGTGATGACTGTCGCCGTAATCGTCCTCGTGCTGGTGATAGTCTCAGTTACCCTAGTAACAATCTCGACTCCAGCAGACGGGGTAGTGGGGGTAGGAGGGGTAGTAGGCTCGTTGTGCCCTGCACCGAAAGCCGCTCCGGCAAATGCCATTACCAGCACTGCCGCCATTAACGCTAAGTACTTCTTCATAAACATAAAGCACTCCTTCCGAGTAAAATAAGATTGGTAAAACTAAGTAATACACGCAGAACCGAGATGTGCACATTCTACACCGTGTTAGCGTTTTGTCAATTGATACCGCACAAATTTTTACGTGTTTATACTAATTCAGCGAGCCCCTCAGCATCGCAGGAAGCCGCCCGTCATTCTTGAGCTGCCTCACGAGTTCCGCTCTCCTCTTATCTTTAGCGTCGTACAGGTCCACAAGCCGGCACTTCACCAGCAACGCCCTGCGCGAGTTCGGGTAGTTCTTGAGGCACAGCTCCAGCATCTCCGCCGCCTCCTTGCGCATCTCCTCAGGAAAGCCGTCAAGGTACAAGTCGGCCAGATCCCAATACGCCGCCTCGCCCTCTTCTGTGCCCTTGCACCTGTCAATAATCCTCTTGAGGACTGCCTCGCGCTCGAACGGGTCTCCGTTAGTGCCCAGCCGGTTGTACTCCGACTTCAGGATCATCCCTTCACGCTCAATGCTCACGATGTCCGCGCACCATCCCGCAGACGCACACGCAAGCACCAGCGCGAAAGCCAGCAGCTTCCTCATGCCCTGACCTCCGGCCTGCCGACCGAAACGTACTCGAACCCTCTGCGCTTCATCTCGTCGAGCGAGTAGAGGTTACGTCCATCCACTATAAGCTGACGATTCATGAGCCTCTTCATGCGCTCGAAGTCGGGCTGGCGGTAGATGTCCCACTCCGTCATGACTGCGAGGACATCCGCACCATTCACTGCGTCGTACATGTCGTTGACGTACACGAGACCCTGACGGTCGCCGAGAACTGCGCGTGTCTCCTCGACTGCTCTCGGGTCGCTGGCCTGGATTCGTGCTCCGGCATCGAGCAGAGAACGTATCAGCACCTGAGCGGGAGCTTCGCGGGTGTCGCTGGTCTTGGGCTTGAAGGACAATCCCCACACGGCGATAACTTTGCCCTGAAGTGCGTCGAACTTGGCCGAAATCTTCGTGAACATTGAGGTCTTCGCGCGTTCGTTCACGTCGTCAATTGCCGTGAGAATCTGGGGCTCGTAGCCTGCCGCACGTGCAAAGTCCCTAAGTGCCCGGACATCCTTCGGGAAGCATGAGCCGCCGTAACCGCATCCGGCGTTCAGGAAGCGTTTGCCGATTCGTTCGTCGAGGCCGATGCCGCGCCTGACGCTCTCAACGTTTGCGCCGACGTGCTCGCAGATTCCCGCCATCTCGTTCATGAAGGAGATTCGGGAGGCAAGCATTGCGTTTGCGGCATACTTCGACATCTCCGCGCTGGCTGTGTCCATGAAGAGGAGCTTGGGCGGCTCAAGGAAGGAATAGAGCTGAGAGAAAATCTTCTGCCCCTCAGCGTCATTCACGCCGATGATTACGCGGTCAGGCTCGAGAAAATCGGTGAGCGACGAGCCTTCGCGCAGGAACTCGGGATTTGAGGCCATGTAGAGCTTGAAGCCTGCCTGCCTCTTGGCCAGCTCTTCCTCAATTATGCCCTGAACCATCCTGTTCGTTCCGACGGGGACGGTGGACTTCACGATGACGAGGAGGTCTCCGGCCATTCCCTGCCCGATGTCGCGCGCGGCACTCTGGATGTAGACCATGTTTGCGCTTCCGTCGGGAGCTTGGGGAGTTCCGACGCAGATGAAGCAGGCTTCCGCACCCTCGAGGGCTTCGGCGGTGGAGGACGTGAAGGACAAGCGGCCTTCGCGCATGTTGCGGGTCATCATCTCTTCGAGGCCGGGCTCGTAGAATGGGACTGTGCCCTTGCGGAGGGTCTCGACTCTCTCTTCATTGACATCGACGCAGATGACGTTGTTGCCGTAGCGGGCGAAACATGTTCCTGTAACGAGACCTACATATCCTGTGCCTATAACTACTAACTTCATTAATTTTTCTCCTTACGTTGAATGTGTGAACGTGAGAGATTATACACTCTGTGTGATATAATGCGGTCATTCTACAAAATCAGCAATTCAGGGGGGATTGACAAGAATGAAGCCGAATCAGTATAATGGATCGTGGCTCGTGGCTATTCTTGTCAGGTAAAATCCCTACATTATAATTCCCACAACACAACAATAAATCAGGAAGCAATATGCTCCGCTGAGATGTTCTGCGTGAACTCCGGCGGGGCATTTTTTATTGTGAGGAGTGATTAACATGTTCGGAATCAAGCGCGCGGCAAAATTTCTGCTTCAGAAGTGTTATCTGAATCAAGTAAAGATAAGGCAGAAAGCATACCGTATGGTTTCTGAAGAGGGGAACGTTCTGGACAGAAGGGGTTTCCTTCAAGGCACGGACAAAGCCTCGCTTCAGCAGACATCGGGCTACATTCGGATTGCTCACGACTACTTGAGGCACTACGACTACTTGTTCAGTCCGTTCAGAACAGAAAGTTTCCCGCTTATCGAGTTCGGTTGTGCAAGGGGAGATTCCCTCAGGATGTGGGAGGAGTATTTCCCAAGCGCAGACATCTACGGCATAGACCTCGACGAGACGGCAAAGCGTCATGAAACAGAACGTATACACGTTGTTATAGGCGACGCAACATCACAGAAGACCCACGACGATCTGAAGGCCTCAACCGGCGGAAGTGCGTTCATCATCCTCGACGACGCATCCCACGCGTGGGGAGACCAGCGCAGGAGCTTCGAGCTGTTCTGGGACATGGTGAGCCCGGGCGGGTTTTACGTGATTGAGGACTTGGAGTGTGGAACTCTGGGCGCATACCCTGCCTATCCTCCTAAGGTGCTTGATGCACAGCCGCTGAACGAGTACATGCACGACAGAAGCAGGATACTACGCTGGGCACCTGACAGACAGCCCGAAGAGAATACGTACCACTTTGAGCATCTTCCTCCGCACATACAGCAGATAGAACGCGAAATGGACATGTGCATATTCATTCCCGGTGCTGTGATTGTCCGGAAGAAGCCTGAAACTATTTCGGGGGTTGCAAAAAACTGACACTCTGAGTAAAATAATCCCCGCGTTGCCCGGGTGGCGGAATTGGTAGACGCGCTAGATTCAGGTTCTAGTGGTCGCAAGGTCGTGGAGGTTCGAGTCCTCTCTCGGGCACCATCAATCAGAAGATAATTAGAGGTACAGTTATGTTGCTTGACATGGCTGTACCTTTTTTGTTATCATTCGTCATTGCACCAAAAGCCAGACAATCAGGGGAGGTACAAAATGCCTGAGTTCGTACCAATCAGCAAGAGCCGGAGCAGGTACACATTCGGCCGGGCGCATGACGTGATAGAAATGCCTGACATGATAGAAGTACAGAGAGCATCATATCAGTGGTTCTATCAGGATGACATGGAACCTGAAGAGAGGAAGTCGCAAGGTCTTCAGGAACTGCTAGAAGAGGTATTCCCCATAGAAAGCTATGACGGGACATACGCTCTGGAATTTGTAAGCTATTCGATCGATAAACCCAAGATAACAGAAGAAGAAGCAAGGCAGAAAGATATGACGTGGGCACGTCCCATCAAGGCGACGATACGGCTCACGAACAGGAAGACCAACGTCAGGAAGGAAGCCCGCGAGGTGTTCCTGAGTGATTTTCCTGTGATGACGGAGAGAGGAACATTCATCATTAACGGCACGGAACGTGTAGTGATAAACCAGCTTGCGCGTTCGGCCGGAATATACTTTACGCATTCAGGCGACGCATACTCGGCCAAGCTGATACCCGACAGAGGGGCATGGCTGGACTTCTCGTTTCCCGACAAAGAAGGCATAACTGCCAACATCGACAACAGGAAGAGGATGCCTGTAACACTTCTGATGAAGGCACTGGGAGCACAGAACAACGAGGAGATCATGAGGCTTCTTGATGTGGGGACGGTGTTCATGCCGTTCACTGCTGACCTGAAGGGTTACATGTCCGCCGAAGAAGTCCGCAATAACGAGGGAGAAGTCATAGTCGCCAAAGATGCCATTCTGACGGAAGAGATCATCGGAAAACTTTTCGCGAACAACCCGGACAGCGA
The DNA here is from genome assembly GCA_017450125.1 of Synergistaceae bacterium. Lineage (NCBI taxonomy): Bacteria > Thermotogati > Synergistota > Synergistia > Synergistales > Synergistaceae > Synergistaceae bacterium. The sequence continues at coordinate 53,114 of JAFSWZ010000034.1, forward strand.
TGCTGGGATAACTGTTTACGACATGGACACTGCCCTTGCCCGAACCTTTGAGAAGGACAAGACCAAGAGCCCCGACGAAGCCATACAGGAAATCTTCAAGAAGCTGCGTCCCAACGAGTTAGCACGAATCGAGAACGCACGGGACTACTTCAGGGGGCTGCTCCAAGACCCAAGACGCTACACGCTCGGACGTGTCGGAAGGTACAAGCTGAACCGCCGTCTCGGGATGAACATCTCGACGGACGAGAGGCTGCTTACACTGCAGGATGTTGTGGCGATCGTCAAGGAGATGTTCGCGATGAAGGCAGAGGACAAGATAACCGACGACATAGACCATCTCGGCAACAGGAGGGTACGTTCAATCGGAGAGCTTCTGCAGAATCAGGTGCGCATAGGGCTTCTGAGGATGGAGAGGATAGTCCGTGAACGCATGACCACAATCCCGAACCTCGACGAAGTTACCGGCCGCGAACTCATCAACAACAGGCCGATAGCCGCGTCTCTGCGTGAGTTCTTCGGGTCGGGGCAGCTGTCGCAGTTCATGGATCAGACTAACCCACTCGCGGAAGTTACGCACAGAAGAAGGCTCTCAGCACTTGGCCCGGGAGGCCTGAGCCGCGAACGTGCAGGCTTCGAGGCAAGGGACGTGCATTACACGCACTACGGGAGAGTGTGCCCGATAGAGACACCCGAAGGCCCCAACATCGGACTTGTCTCATCACTTACGACTTATGCCAGCCTGAACTCATACGGATTTCTTGTTACACCGCGCCGGGTAGTCAGGGACGGCAAACTGACGGATGAGGTTGTGCTCCTCTCTGCTGATGACGAGGACAAGAGCTATGTTGCTATGGCAAACACTCCGCTTGAGGATGACGGCATAACGTTAGCGGGGGATTCCTGCCCGACAAGGCACGCGGACGAGATTGTTACCGTGCCTGTGGAGATGGTGAACTACATGGACGTTTCGCCGCGTCAGATTGTCTCACCGTCGACAGCATTAATCCCCTTCCTCGAGCACGACGACGCTAACCGTGCGCTTATGGGCTCTAACATGCAGAGGCAGGCAGTACCTCTCCTTGTGCCGGAAGCTCCGAGAGTCGGGACGGGAATTGAGCACAGGATAGCGAAGGACTCCGGCTCATGCGTAACTGCGCGCGAGGCAGGGACAGTAACTTATGTGGACTCCGACACGATAAAGGTCAAGAACAAGAAGGGCAAAATCAGGACGTACGAGCTGATAAAGTTCAGGCGTTCTAACCAGTCAACGCTTATCCACCAGAGGCCGCTTGTGCGGAAGGGCGAGGAAGTTGAGCGCGGGGACATTATCGCTGACGGACAGGCAATCGAGAACGGAGAGCTTGCACTTGGCCACAACGTGCTTGTTGCGTTTGTCCCGTGGGAAGGCTACAACTTCGAGGACGCAATACTCCTCAGCGAAAACCTCGTCAAGGAGGATAAATTCTCCTCAATACATATAGAGGAGTACGAGATAGAGGCTCGAGAGACAAAACTTGGCCGCGAAGAGATTACCCGCGACATCCCCAACGTCGGAGAGGACATGTTACGCAACCTCGATGATGACGGAATAATCAGGATAGGCGCGGAAGTCAGTGCAGGAGATATTCTCGTGGGCAAAGTTACGCCCAACGGCGAAAGCGACCAGACTCCCGAAGAGAAGCTGTTACGCGCGATATTCGGCGAGAAGGCACGTGAAGTCCGCGACAACTCCCTGAAGCTGCCTAACGGTTCGTGGGGAAAAGTCGTATCCGTCAAGCAGATGAGCCGCGACGAGAACCCCGAAGCCATGAGCTCGGGTGTGCTACGTTCGGTGAAGGTGTACGTTGCACAGCGCAGGAAGATAACCGTAGGCGACAAGATGGCCGGCCGTCATGGCAACAAAGGCGTTGTGAGCCGCATTCTTCCCGTTGAGGACATGCCTTACCTTCCCGACGGAACACCCGTTGACGTTGTGCTTAACCCTCTGGGAGTTCCGAGCCGCATGAATCTCGGCCAAGTGCTCGAAACCATCATGGGCTTTGTCGCTCTGAACAACGGCTGGCACGTCAGCACACCCGTTTTTGAGGGAGCGAACGAGAACGAGATTTTCGCGGAGATGCGCAAGATTGCCGCGACGAAGTACAAGGACTTGACGGAAGACGGAATGATAACCATCCGCGACGGCAGAACCGGGCGGCCTATGGATAAGAAGGTAACGATAGGCTGTATGTACATGCTGAAGCTGAACCACCTCGTTGACGACAAGATTCACGCGCGCTCGACAGGACCTTACAGCCTCATAACACAGCAGCCTCTTGGCGGTAAAGCGCAGTTCGGAGGCCAGAGGTTCGGAGAAATGGAGGTCTGGGCACTCGAGGGCTACGGTGCGGCGAACGTACTGCAGGAGATTCTGACGGTCAAGAGCGACGACATCAGAGGACGCGACAAGACCTATGAACGCATCGTCAAGGGTCAGAGCCTCGTGAAGCCCGGCGTTCCCGAGAGCTTCAGGGTTCTCGTGAAGGAACTGCAGGGACTCGGGCTTGATGTCGAGGTTACGTTTGACGACGGCTCGCACGGCGACATACCGATTGAGGACGATGATAAGCCGGTCTTCATGGGCAAGCCTTCGGAGATATTCGCGCCTTCGCCCAGAAAACAGCGCAAGCGCAAGCAGTCCCAGCCCGCAGAAGATGACGCTGTGAGCATGGCGGACATAACGGACATCATGAGTGTTGCAGACGAAGCAGCGGAGATGCCGCAGGAGACGGATCTCTTCGAGGAGACAGAACCCAGCATTGAGGATTTGATGAGCATGGGCGAAGAGATTGATCCGCTGCCAGAAGATGACGAAGAGGAGGAGATGTAGGCTTGGCGAAGAGGAAGGAAATTACGGGAGTCCGCATAAAGCTGGCAACTCCCGAAAGGATACACGCGATCTCTAAGGGTGAAGTTACCAAGCCCGAGACGATAAACTACAGGACATTACGGCCGGAGACTGACGGACTGTTCTGCGAAAGGATTTTCGGCCCTACGAGAAGCTACGAGTGCAAGTGCGGGAAGTACAAGAGGAGCGGCCCGAAGTTCAAGGGAGTTGTGTGCGAACATTGCGGTGTCGAGGTTACGGACAACAGGGTACGCCGTGAGCGCATGGGACACATAGACCTTGCCGTGCCGGTGGTGCACATCTGGTACTTGCGCGGAATACCCAGCAGGCTCAGCCTTCTTCTGGGGACGAGCGCGAAAGACCTCGAGAGAGTGATCTATTTCGCTCCATCCAGAAGGGGCGAAAAAGGCTTCAAGGTTACGGAGTCCGCACGGCCTGAGGTTGTGGCAAAAGGCGACATAGTTTTCGATAGCGACATCAAGATTCACACGCACTATCAGGGTGATGCCTTCAAGTACGAGGAAGCGATACAGATCGAGGGCATCGACAACATGCCTTCGGTGGATGTCGGAGACCTTATCACCGCACAGCAGGCGGCAAAGTACATCTCTGACTACGGCATGGAGAGCCTGAAGGTCGAGCCCGCGTTCATCCTCAGCAATGACAACGAGGAGCTTGGCCTCAGCGCAGGTGCCGCAGTTCCTCAGTCGAAGGCCGGAGAAGACGACGTGCGCGCAAAAATCGGCAGCAACGAAGCCTTCATCGTAACTGATGCCGTGAAGATACCTTACAGGAAGGGCGACGTTCTCTCACGCAGCGAACTCACTGAGGTTGAAGCCAGATACCACAAGTTCAAGTGCACGTTCAGGGTTATGCGCTACGAGAAGAACATAGATGACCCCAGCCACCTCGTCATTGAGCCGGGAAGCTCGTACTTCTCTCAGGGCGACGTAGTCTTCGAGCACCAGCAGGAACTCTGCAGGAAGTATGACCCTGATTTCGAGGCAGGGATAGGTGCTGATGGAGTTCTCGCGCTCATCAACAAACTTGACCTCGACCTCTTGGCCGACAACCTCCGCGAGTGGATAGCCGACTCAACGGGACAGAAGAAGCGCAAGTTCATCAAGCGTCTTCAGGTTGTGGAGGACTTCAGGAAGAGCAACTCACAGCCGCAGTCGATGATTCTGCAGGTGCTGCCGGTAATCCCGCCGGACTTGAGGCCTCTGGTTCAGCTCGACGGCGGACGTTTCGCCACCAGCGACCTTAACGACCTCTACAGGCGCGTCATCAACCGCAACAACAGGCTCAAGAAACTGCAGGCTCTGAACGCTCCCGAGATAATCATCCGCAATGAAAAGAGGATGCTTCAGGAGTGCGTTGATGCCCTTATCGACAACGGCAGGGTAGGCAAAGCAGTTCTCGGTGCAGGGAACAGGCCGCTGAAGAGCCTCACTGACCTGCTCAGGGGCAAGAAGGGACGTTTCCGCCAGAACCTGCTCGGCAAGCGCGTAGACTACTCGGGCAGGTCGGTTATCGTTATCGGGCCTCAGCTCAAGATCTACCAGTGCGGACTTCCCAAGCAGATGGCGTTGGAGCTGTTCAAGCCGTTCGTGATAAGGCGGCTCGTCGAAGGGAATTTAGCCCCCAACGTCAAGAACGCAAAGCGCAGGATAGAGAAGGGCGGTGCTGAGGTCTGGGAGATTCTGGAGAACATCATCAAGGATCACCCAGTAATGCTCAACCGTGCTCCTACTCTTCACCGTCTGGGCATTCAGGCATTCGAGCCCGTGCTTATGGAGGGCAAGGCGATACGTCTTCACCCGATGGTTTGCACGGCCTTCAACGCGGACTTTGACGGCGACCAGATGGCGGTACACGTTCCGTTGAGCATCGAGGCTCAGGCGGAAGCACGGCTGCTGATGCTCTCGGCGAACAACCTTCTTTCACCGGCTAGCGGCAAGCCTGTCGTTACGCCGACACAGGATATTGTGCTTGGAGTGTACTACCTCACCGACATGCGCGAGGGGCTTCAGGGAGACGGAAAGCACTTCATGAACGTTGAGGACGTTCTCTCCGCAATCTCTCACGGCACAGTCCACGTTAATGCCAGAATATGGCTCAAGGAGAACCCTGACGAGTGGGGACACCCCAAAGGCCGCAGGATGTACATCGCCAACAATGAAGCAGTTGTCGTGGACGGCTTCGAGGACGTGCAGGGCGAACCCAGAAACGTATTCTTCGAGACGAGTCCCGGCCGCGTGATGTTCAACACACGGATTGCGCCGGTACTGCGCTACGTCAATGAACAGCTCGGCAAAAAGAGGATCGGCACACTTCTTGATGCTGCGTATGACAAGGTAGACAGGCCGGGAGTTGTGGAGATGCTCGACGAGATAAAGTCTCTGGGCTATCACTGGGCGGCACGGAGCGGAATCAGCTTCGGAGTTCAGGCAGTGAGGATTCCCGACGAGAAGGCGATAATCACGCGCGCAACTCAGGCGGAAGACGACATCGCCAAAGAGAACTACGAGATGGGGCTTCTTACGCATGACGAGTACCTTGACCAGAAGAGCAAGCTGTGGGCTCAGGCCACGAGGGACATTGCCGAGAAGATAAAGGAACACATGAGCGAGGACAATCCCGTTCGAATGATGGTAGATTCCGGCGCAAGAGGTTCACTCGGACAGATGGGACAGATGGCGGGCATCAGAGGCCTCATGGCAGACCCGACGGGCAAGACCATCGACTACCCGATAACCGCGAACTTCCGCGAAGGAATGAACATGCTCGAGTACTTCATCTCCACTCACGGAGCAAGGAAGGGCTTAGCGGACACTGCACTGCGCACGGCCAAGTCCGGCTACCTCACGAGAAGGCTCGTCGACGTTTCGCAGGACTTAATCATCACGGAGCACGACTGCGGAACGGACAAGGGAGTCTGCATCATGCCGCTTCTCAGCGAGGGCAAGGTCATGATAGGCATCGCCGAGAGAATTGCGGGACGCACCGCACTTCACGACATCGAGAAGGACGGCGAACTCTTCATCAAGGGCGGAGAGATAATCACCGAGTCCGTCGCGAAGAGAATAGAGGCCGCCGGGTTCGACAAAGTGTGGGTGAGGAGTCCTCTTGCGTGCGCGCTGAAGAAGGGCGTGTGCCAGATGTGTTACGGTCATGACCTGTCCTCACGAAAACTCGTGCCGATCGGCGAGGCTGTCGGAGTTGTTGCCGCGCAGTCAATCGGCGAGCCCGGAACTCAGCTCACGATGAGGACGTTCCACACGGGCGGAGTGCGTTCGGCGGACGACATCACGCAGGGTCTTCCCAGAATCGAGCAGCTCTTTGAGGTCAGGAGGCCGCGCAAGGTCTGCATTCTCGCGGGGCTTGACGGGCACATCAAGGAAATCATCACCGAAGGCAAGCGCAAAGTCATCATCGAGAACGACGAGGGCGAGACCATAACCCACGCCATCCCTGCAGGCCAGGAAATCAAGGAAGGCATAGAGGTCGGCATGGAGGTTCAGAAGCTGACTGCCCTCACGGAAGGAAGTATTGACCCGCAGCAGCTGCTTGAAGTTGAGGGCATAGACGCGGTACAGAGAATGCTTGTCGACGAGATTCAGAGCGTCTACAACTCTCAGGGTGTCAGCATCAACAACAAGCACATAGAAGTCATCCTGCGCAAGGTTGCTCCGCTCAACAAGGTGAGAGTGATCGAGGAAGGGGACAGCGATTTTGTTGCCGGAGACATGGTCTGGGAGGATCAGGCCGAAGAGGTGAACCGCCAGATTCACGACGACAACGAACGCAGGATCGCTGGTGCAGTGAACGCGCTCTCTGGAGATGTACTTCTCGCCTCCGACAGGCCCGACGAGGTCATAGAATCACTGATAGGCAAGCCTCTCACAGAGGAAGCTATACGCGCAATCCTCACGCCCGGCACAACGATAAAGACGCTCACGGTCGAGCACGAAGGCCAGGAAGTTGACGTAGTTCTGGGCAAGTCAGCATTCAGGAAGCGCATGGAAGGTCTGAGCCTTGTCCGCGACGTAAAGACCGAGAAGAAGGGCAAGCTCAAGAAGAGCACGAAGCTCACGAGGGACGAACTCAAGCGCATAACCAGCGGCGGCCCGACGATAATTCGCGTGAGGGACAAGGAAATGCTCCAGCGTATGGTTGGCGTGAAGTGGATCGCTGAAGACATCACCGTCGGAAGCAGGAAGGTCGCGCCTCATGACACACTGATCACCCCCAAGTACGCCGACAGCATATCAGGAAGCGGCATCAGGGACATTAAGGTCTGGAGCAGCGTCGAGCACTACAACGTAGCCGACGAACTGCGCGTGTTCCTTCAGGAGAAGAACATGCTGGGCAAAGAGATCTACGAGGACGGCGAAGCTACCGGGCGTGTCGTTGACGATGAAGTCCTCCGCGAAATGGCAGAAGGCACGCTGGAGACCATCGACATCGAGGACGAGAAGGACGGTGTCAAGACATACTCGCGCGCTGATATGCTCGAGCGTATGCTCAACACCAAGATCAAGGGCAAGATTATCGTGAAAGTGATCTTCTACCGCACTCCCGAACAAATCGCCGCAGACGAGGAACGCGAGAGAGCCTTAGAGGAAGCCCGCGCCCGTGCCAGAGAAGAGAACAAAGCCAGAACGAAGGAGTTCATGAAGCGTAAGGCACTCTTTGAGGCCGGAGAGATTGCAGAGATGCCTGAAGAGCCGGAACTCATCAAGGTCGAGGAACCTGAAGACGACGCTGACAGCATAAAGTTCACCGGCGGAACGGAACTCAAGGGCGGAATTATCGAGGATATGGCCTCGCGCAAACCTCTCGATGTCTACGTCAGGACGCAGGGCGTGAAGGCGGAAGTCTGCCACCTCATCCGCGACTATACGTTCGTGCAGAAACTGCGTGAGTTCCCGTTATGCAGGCCGTTCATTCACGGCATCACGAAGGCAGCACTAGCGACGGACAGCTTCTTGAGCGCGGCATCCTTCCAGCAGACTGCGCAGGTTCTCGCAGGTGCGGCGGTAAAGGGAGAGTTAGACCCGTTGAGCGGCCTCAAGGAGAACGTAATCATCGGTCATCTTATCCCCGCAGGAACAGGAGCAGAAGCCTTCAGGGGAATAGCCTACCAAAGCTCCGGGAGGCCGAAGCCCAAGCCTGCCGCAGCCTTGCAGGAGGCCGAAGCCAAGCCCGAACAGCCGACGATAGCCAGCGAAGACCTCTTCACCGAGTAGCAGCAACAAACAACCCCTCCTCATCATCGGGGAGGGGCTTTCTCTTACCTAATACCTCAGGTCGTATGACGGATGGTAGATTCGTTCGTCGTTGAGGGTTTCCTTCTGGGTGCGCAACGCCTCACGCCCCGCACTGCCCATGTCCTTCGCCAGCATTGACGTAAGGACGTGAACAGCGAACATCGAGCCGATGAGGCTGCTCCCGAACAGCGGAGAGTTGTCGCTCACGTAGAAGTTCATCCGCGAGTACCCGCACACAGGTGCCGCAGGGCTGTCGGTTATCGCGGCGGTGATGACGCTGCGCGAGGCCGTAAGTTTCACCGCTTCGGTTACCTCTATGACGTAGCTTGGCAGCTCGCAGACGATTAACATGTCATTCTCGCCGATGCTACGTGCCTGTTCGAGGAGGGAGAGCGAACCGCGCTTCATCAGTACGCTCTTGAGGCCGAGCTCGGAAAAGCGCGTGTAGAGCCATTCGGCAGGAAGAGCAGAGATTCCCCAGCCCATGCAGTAGATCGCGTCGGCTTCCTGCGCGGCGTTGCAGAAGTCGGAGACCGCGTCGGGGTTGAGGATGATGCTCCTGTAGGTCTCGTCGATGTTGGCCTGTTCGAGGCGGCAGAGTTTGCCGGGCATGTCAGAGTCGTCGGACGGGTCGCTGATTGCCGCAGGGATGACCTGAGCAAGCAGCTTCTTCTTGAGAGTATTCTTGAGGTCAGCATAACCGTTGAAGCCCAGCATTCGCGCGACTCTCACAAGCTGGGCTCGCGAAACGCTCAGCTTCTCCGCAGTCTCACTTATCGAGTGGAAGGCTACTTCAGGAGAGTTCCCCAGAATGTATTCTGCCACCCTCCTGGTCTTGGCCGGAAACTCGTTGAGGCGGCCGCGTATTTGTTCCTCTAAATGCCGGGCATCCATAGTTATATCACTGTCCTATCTTTACGCACCTTACGTAATTAACTCCGCTTCCCCTCGATGAACGCAGCGTGCCTTCAACGTGAACGGGGTCTTTGTCCTTGAGTGTGGCGAGAATCTCCTTCTGCTCGTCGTCGTAAACGCGCACAACGATGAAGTCTATTCCTGTCTCCGGGTTGTCCTGCCGCACAGCAAAGCGTATGTACCTGCCTGTTCCGTTCTCGCCTTCTGCCTTTGCCTTGACGAAATGTACATTTCCCGAAAGTTCTGCGGAGTTCTCGGGGACTGCAGGAAGTTCGCTTAACGGTTCTGCTTCGAGGACGGACAGGTAGAGCTCGCCGCTGCCCTTCGAGGAACTCAGGATGCCTTTTACGCGCACGGGAGCGTTCTCGGGGAGCTCTGAGAGCTTGGCCTGCAGTTCTTTCGGGAACGCGCGGGCGTTCAGGAAATCCTTGCGGGTTGTGCAGTCAGTCCAAGTGCTCTCGTGGCGGATCGAGAAGGGAAAGTACTTGCTGTCCTTCTTGCGGCTCAGATGATGCACCAGGCCGGTAATTGTTACTGTGTTGATGATGTTCAACGGGTATCACCTCTGTAGTGTAATAGATAAAATCTACACCGGCTATTCTACAACTGAGATTGAGGGGCTGCTACGTGTTAAGCACAGAAAGTTTCGGCGGCTGTGCTACAATTCCAAGACATATGAGGTGATTTGATGGTGAACAGTTCGGACAAGAAGCTCAAGGTGCTGCTGTTTATGGCGGCGTATTCGTTTTTCACGATAATTAAGCTGGCACGGCATTTTGTTACGAGTGCCAGACATGCGGCACAAGGTATGGGAACGTTTCTGCAAGATTCTGCTGAAGGAGTCATGATGTCTAGGATCTCGCGTGTAAGCGTAATCTTCCTGGCTATGGTGTGCTGTGTGCTCGTGCTGGCGATGGGCAGGAAGAAATTTGAGTGGGGACGGGCGGCAAGCTCCTTCGTGTACGGGATTACTCTGTAGGGAGCATATATCACGCACTTCAACGGCCTCGAGTTTCTTGACGGGCTGTCGGGTATCTTCATGGCTCACGGAAGGTACAGGGAAGCGTTCGGCTTGGGGCACTACAACACGGTCGGCAGGTTGTGCCTGTATTATTTCATCTTTACCGCGTTGTACCGCACCACGCTGTCAGAACGTCAAAGTCAGCACAGTAATTTACGTAAGGGGGGGGGGGGGCAAGAAAGTTCAAGCCTAACGCTCTGTATGTATACCTGATTGTTATTTCTCCCGCAATATTTCTGATGCTTCTCTCGTCCGCTTCCCGGACCTCACTCTCTGCCCTCATACTCTTCTACTTGGTCTACACCTCACTGAACGTCTATTCACGCTCTGGATTCCACACAAAGGCTATGATGATTGTAGCTGTAATGTTCGCATTGGCAGCCTCTGTATTAGTGTGGGACTGGATGGAAGTGTGGGACACGTTCTGGTACAACAGGGGCATGAATTACACAGCCACCCTGCCTATACTTACGCAGAAAAGCTCATGGATAGCCGGACTTGGCTTCAACTTCCACGAGCACGTTGCTGACATAATCGGCACTACAATGCTGGACAGCTTCTACCTCTGCATTCTGCTCGAGGCGGGAATAGTGGGGTTCATCCTGCTGATAGGGAATATACTGCTCTTCACGAAGAGGTATTTTTCTGACATCAGGCACATGACCAAGTTCCACAAACAACTGGGCGGCCTGCTTGCCGTCATGCTGTATTACGCCGTCTTTGAGAGTGTGCTCCTTAACGGCGGACCGTTCGACCTCCTCAACTGGTGTTCGCTCATTACCGTACTGAACGACAGGCAGGTCTCAAGAAAGTCTTTGCTCTCATGAATACCCATGAACTCGGGCTAAAGCTGTTGCATAATTCATAAACGCTGATATAATGCAGGAAAATTCCAGCTAAGAGGTGCAAATTATGACCAAAGCAGAACTTATTGACGCAATCACCGCGAAACTCGCAATGCGCAAGAAAGATGTCGCGCCCGTAGTAGATGAAGTGTTCGCGGAGATTCAGGGAGCACTCGGCAAGGGCGACAAGTGCACGTTCGTGGGCTTCGGCGTGTTCGAGGTGAGGGAGAGAGCCGAGAGAGAGGGTCGCAACCCTCAGGATCCCAGCAAGAAGGTCATCATCCCGGCCAAGAAGGTACCCGTCTTCAGGCCCGGCAAAGACCTTAAGGACGCAGTGGTGAACGTAAAACTTCACTAGGCACGCAGATTTCATTCTGACCTAGAGGCGGCTTCTGAGCGATTCAGACCAGCCGCTTTTTTGTGTACATTCACGAAAGGATTGTTGCTATTCATGTTAGAGTTCCGTAAATTCTCATGGCACGACAAAGATACCTACACTCCCTACTTTCAGGCTTCACCCGTTCATTACGCAGAATACTCCTTCTTCACGCTGTGGGCATGGCTTCACTCTTACCCCCTCGAAATCTCCTGCGGCGAAAATTTATGCTGGCTCAGATCCGGCGGCCCATTGCCGGGAATCTTCGGCCCGGTCGGAAACTGGAATGCTGTAACTGACTGGGGCAAAGAGTTATCATGTTTTGAGCCCGGCGACTTGGTCTACGAAGTTCCCGGAGGAATCAGGGACATCCTCGATGGCAGGGAAGGACTCCGCTTCACAGAGGACAGAGACCAGTACGAATACCTCTACTCGGTGAAAGACTTAGTGGAGCTGAAGGGCAAAACCTACAGGCAGAAGCGCAACAGAGTCCGCGCGTTCCTCGACGGCTACGAATGGGACTACGAGGAACTTACTCCGGCAGTGTTCAGCGAGGTGATGGACTTTCAGGAGAGATGGAGGGTAAGGCGTGAAAGCACGATGACTCCCGACGAGGCAGAATCACTCGACGGAGAGGACGAGGCGATAAGCAACGCATTCAGCAAGTGGGATGAGTTCCAGCTCTGCGGGGGGCTTCTGCGTGTTGACGGGCAGATAATCGCCTACACTATCGCGGAGGAACTTGACCCAGAGAATCTCGACATACATTTTGAGAAGGCGTTTGGCGAGTACGCGGGGAGCTATCAGGCCATAAACTACATGTTCCTGAAGAATCACGGCGCAAAGTACAAGTTCGTGAACCGCGAGGAAGACATGGGAGAACCCGGCCTGCGTGAAGCGAAGGAGTCATATCATCCGACAATTATGCTGGAGAAGTACCAGATGGAAATCTTGTAGGACGGGTGAACTTATCGCATGATATTCATAGTTATCGGTGTAATCGTAGCTGTCGCGGTTGGGGCATTCCTGCGGCAGCAATCCAGACAGTCAGCGCAGACCACTCCGACTGAGGAGTCTCATCCTCCGTTCGGGCAGATAGACATTCCTGCGGTTGAGGTCTCTGATGAAGATGAAGGCTACACGCTCACGGCCAAGCCCGTAACCTCGCCGGAGCTTGCGTCGGGAGCAACGTACTCATCACACGCACCTGCTGGGGAAGAGTCGCCTTACGGACGTTCCAGCGAGCCGAGAAAGCAGGCACAGCCCGCCGCGAATCTTCTCAGGTGGTGCGGGAGGACGGGCATCATCCAGCTCGAGAACTTCGCCGTTCCCAACCCCGTAGCGTACTGGTCGAACGGAGACCCCGCAACTCAGGAGCCCTCGTGCATTGACGTAACGCTTCCAGTGCTCTTCCCGCAGCCCGGCGAACAGTTACCGGCGGAAGGTGCTGCATCGTACGCGGAGATGTCGCCTATGCAGAGAGGAATCTATCTCACGTGGCTTTCCGGCGCGCGCATACAGCCCCCGTTGCACATGTGCTACCCTGCGCTGTGGCTTTACGGCATCGAGAGACGTACAATCGTCGACAAACTAGACCTGCCGATGTGTATAAGCGAGTCGTTCAGGCTTCTTCCGTTACTGCGGTGGGACGCGCTCAAGGACAAGCTGATAACGTTCATCACATGGCTCGCGGTCAAGGTGTGGCTTCCTGATGAAGACCTGCTGGGCTTCTGCAGAAGACTTAACTCCGTGCCTGAAGGACTGCTCGACATCCTAATGAACTCCTACGCAAACTCAATGCTTCCCCTTCCGTCAGCAGTTGCCTTCACGATAATACGAACTTCCGCAAAACTTCACAGGGAGGATGAACCAGTAATCCCCCATTCCGACGAAGACTTAAAGACTTTCACGCCGATCTACAAGGACTTGTGCAACGGCGGACTTGTGCTGATAAAGCCTGAAGAGATGCTCAGGCTCAACTACACTCCCTCCAACCCGTCAATAGAGCTCAGCGACAAGGACAAAGAGCCGGTAGAGATTCCCGACTTCTTCAGCAACCTTGCGCCGTTCAAGCCGCTTGTTGATGCGTGGGAAGTTTTCCTGACGGCCAAGAAGCAGGAACAGCCCGTGCCGGACTTGTCCGACATTGCGGAACGCCCGGACTTCGAGGGATTCATCAAGAGCCTGCGCCCTGAAGGCAGCGACATTCCGTTAATCACGAACCTTGAGGCACTCGGAAAACTTATGAAGTTCGACACGTCTCCGGGCACGAAGCTGAGCGGCAAGGAGAGAAAGTCTGTCGTGGACACCGCGCAGGTTGAGGGCTGGCAGATTGTGCCGGACTTAGGGGTCTCGGGGAGAAACTACAACTGGCAGGACAGAATACTCTTCCTCGAACTTGCGCCGGGTACTCTTCTGCCTCACAGCTACCGTGTCGCGTCGTTTATGCTGGAGTTCATATGCGCGTCGATTGCGGCGGATGAAGACAGAGTGTTTGAGCCCCTCCGGCAGAGGATGAATGAATTTTTCCCGCTGAGCGAGGACGACAACATACGGCTTGAGGCACAGAAGCCGCTGAACCTTCCGACGCAATACGGGCCGGAGTTCTACGGGGAGTTTCTGTGTTCGTGGCTGTCCGAGAAGGAGCGCAAGGCCGTGCGGAATCTCGCGCTTGATGCCGTGAGCCTGCTGACCGGCTACGGCGGAAATCCTGAGGTCAACTCGATACTGTGCGAGGTTCTCGGCCTTCGGGAGGACGAGGAGATTCCCGAAAAAGACCTGAAGAAGTCCCCGAAGGACAAGGGAGCAGAAGTCATGAAGATGATGGCGTTACTGTTCAAGAACGGATAAGCAGAATTTCTCTACACGGCAGGCCATCTCCTGAACCGTGATAATTTTCTCAGGGTTGAGGGGGCTTGCCGTTCCTTCCTCGAAGAATCTTCGTATAGCCTCGCGCCACGCCGACACATCCCCGTCCGGCACTAACTCACCTTCCGCAAAGTCCCGCAGTGCCTCAAGGTCAGACGCAATCACCGGCAGTCCGATGCTCAACGCTTCCAGCACCACAAGCCCCATCCCCTCGCTGTGCGACGGAAACAGCAGGCACGACGAGAACGCCATAAACTCCTCCGCGTCGTCGTTGCTCACCGCCCCGTGAAACCTCACACGCTCGCCGATGCCCAAGCTCTCCGCGAGCTCCTCTAGCTCAGCGTGCTGAGACCCTTCACCTAGAACGTCCAAGCTCCACGCGTAACCTTTGAGCTCCGAGAGTGCACGTAATGCGTCGTCGAGCCCCTTAAGCCGCGTCAAGCGTCCGACAAACAGCAGGCGATTCCTCGCCGAGCCCCTGTGTCGGAACTTCGGGGGAGTTATGCCGTTGGGTATTGTGATAACGTTCTGCGGAAGGTAACCCGCGAGGTCATGGCGGACGGCTTCGGAGACGCAGATTACACCGTCAGCATGTCGCAGGGGCAGGAGGCCGGGATTGTGGGAGTAGAACGCGTGAGCAGTCATCAGCCACTTCGAGCCCGTCAGCCTTGCCGCAAGCCACGCCGCCCACGCAGGAACGCGCGAGTGTGCGTGAATCACGTCGAACCGGCCAAGACGCGACAGCCGAAATGCACAGTACAGAACCACAAGCGGATTCTTCCGCCACAACGGAAGGTGAATGCTTCTGATGCCTTCGGGGAGCTCTCGTTCAAGATGCCCGCCCGATGATGCCAGAGTTATATCATGCCCGCGCTTTGAGAGTTCGCGGATAAGGTTCAGCACGTGAAATTCTGCCCCTCCCTCGTCGAAGCCAGGCACAACGTAGAGTATCCTCATGGCATCTCAAGTATCCATTCTGCCGCTCTCTTGGCCTCGTTGAAGTCCTGTCCGTGCTTCTGCTCCGGCTCTGAGAGGAAGTTTACGTAGTCAGGATGCTGTCCCAAGTCAACGATGAGATTCCTGCTCTTCATCACCTCGAACATGTCGTCAAACCTCTTCGGCCCTCCGCCGAACATCTGCTTCATGAACTTCTTGCGTCTCGGAACTCTCAGCAGTCCCACCCTGAAGCCCGCAGTTACCGCCTCAGACACCATCGATACAGAGTCTTCCGTAACCAGCACGTGAGTAGCCTTGCCCATCATCGCGGTCAGTGCGTTCACGCGCGGCTTCTTGGAGAGTATCAGCATGTAGCCCAGCGATGCATCGTTGATGAACATCTTCTCTATCGTGTCGTCGAGAGCTTTTCCCGAACGTCTTGAAGTCGTCAGCAGAATCTTTATGCCGTCAATGTAGCGCAGAGGCCCGAGCGTGTCTTCTGCCCAGATGGAATCGGGATTGTAGTTGTTGTCGCTGCCTCCGACGAGAACCGCAACTATCTTCTTGCCGCCGAACTCACGCCCCGCGAAGAAGTTAGAGCCTATGAGCTCAAGCTCTGAAGGGTAAATGTGATTCGGTGCTCCTAACGTAGTGAGAACGTGCTTGTCTTTAAGGTCATGCTTGTCGTGGCTGGGGATTATCGCGTAGTCGAAGGGTTTTGTGCTGAGAACTGAGGGGGTCATCACAACCGCTGACTTGCTGCCGGTAGCTTTTGCGCTCGCCAGGCAGAACGGTGCTGCGGAACTTCCGGCGGAGATGAACAGCGTACGCGGTGCTGTCCGGCCGATGTTGAGGCCTGCGGCGTAAAGCCAGTTCTGTGCGTAGGAAGCATCATAAACTGTGAGCCCGTGTACAAAGATCTTCAGCTTGAACAGCCAGTCGAGCCCCGTAAGGTGCGGGACGTTTATCGGCTGGTGAAGCTCTCCGCCTCCAAGACGCACGAGCCATTCTGCGATACCTAATGACTGGTGATAGTGCCCGCGTATTCCGTCGCTGATTAACACAATGTGGTCAAATTTCGGCATTCATCAACGCCCTCACTCTCTCCAAATCTTCCGGCGTGTCCACACCTATGCTCTCTTCCCTGCACTCCGTAACCTTTACCTTTATACTGTAACCGTGCTCCAAAATCTTAAGCTGTTCCAACGATTCAGCATCACTCAGCGGAGTCGGGGGAAGTGATACGTACTTCTTCAGGAAATCTATTCTGTAGCCGTAGATCCCTATGTGCTGGTAGTACGGCAGGTTTGATGCGTTGCGCTTGTAGGGGATTGCTGAGCGCGAGAAGTACAGCGTGAACCCGTACTGAGACATTACGACTTTGACGGTGTTAGGGTTGTCGATATCGCCGGTGAGTTCACGGCACAGCGTCGAGCAGTGCGCCCCCCCTAAAAGCTCCGTAACCTCGTCAATCATTCGCGGATTCAGCAGGGGTTCATCTCCCTGAATGTTTATCACTCCGCCAACGTCATAACCTCTTGCGGCCTGTTCGCATCTTGCCGTTCCGTTGGGGAGGTCTGAATCCGTCATGACTGCCTTTCCACCGAAAGACTCGACGCAGTCATAGATTCTCTTGTCATCTGTCGCAACAAGCACATCATAGAGATTTTCTGCGAGTTTCGCGCGCTCGTAAACGTGCTGTATCATCGGTTTTCCGCAGATGTCAGCGAGCGGTTTGCCGGGAAATCTTGTTGATGACCAGCGGGCCGGTATTATTCCGATAACCTTCATGCTATACCTTCTCTCAGAAGTTCGTGAATGTGTACAATTCCTGCAGGTTTGCCGTCCTCTACGGCTATCAGTACGCTGATTTCGTTGTTCTCCATCACTCTAACTGCTTCGGCGGCCAGCGCGTCGGGTGAAATTGTCTTGGGAGTCTTCGTCATTGCGTCCTGTATCAGCGCGTCGAACGCTCCAGCTCCCAGCCTCTCCATGAGCCGCCGCAAATCACCGTCCGTAAATATACCCGTTAATCTGCCCTCTATGTCAACAACGCACACAGCACCATAGCCCTTGCCGGTAATGACAAACAATGCATCCCGAACGCTCACGCCTTCGTGCACGACTGGGAGGCTGTCTCCTGTGCCCATAACGTCGCGGACACGGGTAAGGAGCTTCCGGCCAAGTGCACCGCCAGGGTGGAACAGCGCGAAATCCTCACGTTTCAGCCCGCGCAGAAGCGTAACCATCACCGCCAGAGCATCGCCGATAACCAGTTCAAGCGTCGTGCTGCTCATCGGTGCGAGCTGGAGAGGGTCTCCCTCAGACTCGACGTGCGCATCAAGAACTATGTCGCTGTGTTCGGCAAGGGGTGAGGACATTGCGCCGGTTATGGCAATCATCTTTGCGCCGAGCCTCCTGAAGTGCGGGAGAAGTGCGGTCATCTCTGGTGAAGCTCCGCTGTTGCTGATGAGCAGTCCGACATCCTCGCGCCGAACCATGCCTAAATCACCGTGCGAGGCTTCTGCGGCGTGAAGGAAGAACGACGGAGTACCCAGAGAAGCGAGCGTCGCAGAGATTTTCCGTCCCACGAGGCCGGATTTCCCCAGCCCAACAACCACAACGCGCCCCCTGCATCCGTAGATTAACCGCGCGGCCTTCACGATGTCGGGAGTCAGGCGCTCAGAGGCCGATAGTATCTCGTCTGCCTCCGTCTTCATGAGCGTACGTGCGGCTTCAAGTAATTTGCTGTCAGTGCGGGGCAATCAGTCCCAGTCCTCCTTATTGCGGATTACCAGATTATACAGTGCTCTTATTGCCTGGTTGTAATCCTCGTCAGCAACCCCAATGATAATATTCATGTCGTCCGCTCCCTGCTCTACCATCTTCACCTTGATGCCGACACATGCAAGCGCGTCGAATATCTTGCTGAAGATTCCTTTGGCAGTACCCATTCTTTCGCCGATTATGGCAATCAATGACAGCCCTTTTTCCACAGTTATGCTGTCGGGGCTGACCATGCCCTTAATGTCGTTGAGAATCTGTGCACGCCGGAGGTCAAAGATCGGGTCTTTCAGAATGAGCGACATCTTATGAATACCGGTGAGGTAATGCTGGCAGGCTATGCGGTGCTTCGCGAATATCCCGAAGAGTTTTTCTCCGAAACCGTAAATCTTGTTCATGCCGTACTTGCTGATGTGGAGCGTCGTGAAGTTGCTGTGTCCGGCTATACATGCCGCAATGTTGCGCGAGATATTCTCGGGGAGCTTCGGCGTGATGAGCATTACGCTTTCTTCAGGGTTGTGGGTGCTGCAGATCTTCATAGGGATACCAGCTTCATTGAGCATGAACGACACGTTGTCCTTCACTATCTCTATTCCGACGTAGGTCATCTCTACGGCTTCCATGTAGGTTACGTTCCTGACTATCTCCGAATCGGGAATCACCTCAGGGTCAGCACTGTAGACCTTTGCGTCCTCGCTCCACTTCTCGAACAAGTCGGCTTTTGCGGCACAGGCTATCAGTGCTCCGGCAGTGTCGCAGTCCCCGCGCGTGAAGGTCTTTATCTTCCCGTCAGGTCTCGTACCGTAGAAGCTGGGGATGACTGCGTGGTCAAAGCCGCTCAGGATTTCTCCTGCCGTGCTGAAAGTCTTTTCTGTGTCGGGAGTGCCGTCCCTGCTGAAGAAGATCAGCTTTGACGCATCGATGAACTCCCAGCCCAGAAACGCCGCGAGAATTTTTGCGATGATGTATTCTCCTCTGCTGCCGATGAAGTCTAAATCCATTCCGAGCAGAAGATTTTTCTTCAGCTCAAGTATCTCTGCCTCAACGTCGAAATTCATTCCGAGCCCGCTCACTATCTCTTTGTAGCGGTCAGAGATTTTGCCCAGCATCACGGAATAATCTTCATTGTTCCTGACGGACGCGTGGCACATGTAGAGCATGTCAGTTATGCCGACTTCATCAAGCGTTGCACCCGGCGCGGACACAACAAGATAACGCCGTGCAGGGTCAGCCTTGATTATCTCGAGCGTCTTCTTGACTTCCTCAGAATTTGCCGCTGCGTTTCCTCCGAACCTCGAAACAATTAACTTATTCATCATTTTCACCGCCTTCCGTCAAACTAAAACTCTGCTGTACGTTGTGAACCGCCAGCACTTGGTCAAGGAACTCACCCATAAGGTTTAGGGGTATCATGTTGGGGCCGTCGCTGAGTGCTTCTTTGGGGTTAGGGTGAGTTTCCGCGAAAACTGCATCAATCCCCACACCTGCCGCCGCCCGTGCGAGAGGGAACGCCAGCCGGTAATCTCCCCCGCTCATTCCGCCGAGACCTCCGGGCTGCTGTGCGCTGTGGGTTGCGTCGAACATCACGGGGTAACCGAGTGCACGCATCTTCACTAGGCCTGTCATGTCGACAACGAGCCTGTGATAACCCATGAACGTACCGCGCTCGCAGAAAATCACCTTGTCGTTGCCGGACTCCCTGCACTTGGCCGCGACGTACTGCATGTCTTCAGGGGCAAGGAACTGTGCCTTCTTGATGTTGATGATGCGTCCTGTCTTTGCCGCAGCAGTGAGAAGGTCTGTCTGTCTGCACAGGAAGGCCGGAATTTGTATTATGTCGGCGACTTCACCGGCAGGGGCAGCCTGATGTGATTCGTGAATGTCCGTCAGGATTGGCACTCCGACGGCGGTCTTAATCTCTGCTAGCTGCTCGAGCCCCTTCTCGAGGCCCGGCCCTCTCCATGCGTGGACGGAAGTACGGTTAGCTTTGTCGAATGAAGCCTTGAACACGTAGAGCAAGCCGCGTTCTTCACACAGTCTCTTCATGAACTTTGCGACTCTGAGGCCAAGTTCAGGGCTTTCAAGCGAACAGGGCCCCGCTATTACTGCGAGGCTCCCGTTACCGATAAACTTACCGTCCAGAAAATATGTCCTTACGCTCACGGTTTACGCTTTGCCGTCCGAACCGAACAGGCGGATCTTTGCGCGTACGGTCTCCTTGATGGCCTCAACGCCGGGTGCGAGGAGCTTGCGCGGGTCATAGCCTTTGCCCTGCTTGTCCTTGCCCGCTTCGACGTATGCTCTTGTTGCCGCCGCGAATGCCAGCTGGCACTCCGTGTTGACGTTGACCTTCGACACTCCGAGAGTGATAGCCTTCTTGACCATCTCATCGGGGATGCCTGAGCCGCCATGAAGAACGAGGGGCATAATTCCCGTCTTCTCCTGCACTGCCGCGAGAGTCTCGAAGGATAAGCCCTTCCAGTTCGCGGGGTATACTCCGTGAATGTTGCCGATGCCTGCCGCCAGCATGTCAACGCCGAGATCTGCGATGCGCTTGCACTCGTCGGGGTCTGCACACTCGCCCATTCCTACGACTCCGTCTTCCTCGCCGCCGATTGCTCCGACTTCCGCTTCAATCGTCATGCCGAGCATGTGTGCCGCGTGGGTCAGCTCTACGGTCTTTGCGACGTTCTCGTCAATGGGGAAATGCGAGCCGTCGAACATGATTGACGTGAAGCCGGCCTTGATGCACTTGTACGCGCCTTCGTACGTTCCGTGATCGAGGTGCGTGCAGACGGGTACGGTGATGCCGAGTGAAGCGTCCATCGCCTCAACCATTGCCTGAACGGTGCGGAAACCGCCCATGTACTTGCCTGCGCCTTCGGACACGCCGAGAATTACGGGAGACCTGAGCTCTTCGGCGACCTGAAGAACTGCCTTAGTCCACTCGAGGTTGTTGATGTTGAACTGGCCGACTGCGTAGTGTCCTGCCTTTGCGGCGGTGAGCATCTCTTTTGCGTTTACTAACATGTGAGATTTACCCTCCTGAATTAATTTATGTGGATTGGCTTATAATATCACGAAATCATTATCACGCTATGAGGAGAATTATTAGTATGACAGACCTTGAGCTTGCTACATCCCGAACATGGGCAGAGATTAACCTTGACGACCTCGCACACAACTACACAACATTACGCAGCATACTCACTCCTTCCGCAAAATTCCTCGCCGTCGTAAAAGCCAACGCCTACGGGCACGGAGCAGTACCCTGCGCGCGGAAACTTCAGGAGTGCGGAGCAGACTTTCTCGCCGTCGCAACAGTCCCTGAAGGCGCGGAACTCAGGCAGAACGGCCTCACACTGCCCATTCTGTGTCTTGGCCAAGCCTCCCCTAACATGGCTTCCCTTATGTGCGAATACGGCATCACTCAGGCAGTCGGAGACCTCGAGAACGCACGTGCACTCTCAGATTACGCGGAGGCGAATCGCAGGAAGATTCGTGTTCACGTGAAGATAGATACAGGGATGAGCAGGACGGGCTTCTGGTGGCCGGACGACAAAGAAAGCAAGGAGGACACCGCCCGCGATATAGAGGAGCTGTGCAGTTTGCCGGGCATCGAGGCAGAAGGGCTCTTCACACACTTTGCTGTTGCCGATGACGACAAAGACTTCACACACCTTCAGCTTAACCGTCTTCTTGAAGCAAGGCGATACCTCGCGAAAATCGGCCGGACTTTCAGCATCACTCACGCGGCGGCGAGTGTCGGAACTCTTGATTACCCTGAAGCTCATCTCGACATGGGACGCTTCGGGCTTGTGCTGTACGGTTACGCGTCAACAGAGACCGGCAACAAGGGCAGCACTCTCGGCCTCCGTCCCGTAATGACCCTGAAGAGCAGGATAACTGCAGTGCGCAGACTTCCCGCCGGGACAACGATAAGCTACGGGCGGACGCACACCCTCAAGAGGGATTCTGTGATTGCTGTGCTCCCGATAGGCTACGCTGACGGACTTCACCGCGTTCTGTCCAACAAGTTCAGCGTGAAGGTTCACGGTGCGCTTTGCCCGAACGTAGGACGTGTCTGCATGGACATGACGATGATTGACGTTACGGACATTGACGGCGTTAAGGCGGGTGATGTAGCTGTGGTGTGGGACGAGGAGCTGATTACTGCCGCCGCAAAGAACGCAGGCACAATAATTCACGAGATGGTGTGCAGTCCGTCGCTGAGAGTGCCGCGCGTGTACGTCGAGGACGGGAAGCTGAGGGCATAGGGACATGCTGCCGTTCCGACTGTCTCCGGCGTACAAGAATTACCTCTGGGGTGGAACGAGGCTGCTCGAGGAGTGGGCCAAGACTTCGGGCACTGAGACACTCGCCGAGAGCTGGGAGCTCGCTTCGCATCCCGACGGGGACAGCGTAGTTCTTGACGGCGAAATGAAGGGATTGACGCTCTCTGAGGCAGTGAGGCAGCATCCCGCGATAGTCTCGCCAGCCTTCACGCCGCACGATACCTTTCCGCTGATGGTCAAGCTTATCGACGCACAGAAGCCCCTCTCAGTTCAGGTGCACCCGTTCAACGACTACGCACGCAGGGTGGAGAACAGCAAGGGCAAGACTGAGGCATGGTACATTCTGGATCATGACGATGGAGCGTACATCTATCTTGGCTTCCGGAAGAGCGTATCACGCTGGGAGTTCGAGCAGGCCATCATTAACGGCACAGCAACTGACCTTCTGCGGAAAGTTTACGTGAAGACGGGAGACCTGTACTTCATTCCTGCAGGGACAATCCACGCCATAGGTGCAGGGATACTTCTCGCCGAGATTCAGGAGAACAGCAACATCACCTACAGAGTTTACGATTACGGGCGGTTAGGGGCTGACGGGAAGCCTCGAGAGCTCCACATCGCGAAGGCACTCGACGTAACCAACACCTTCCCGCTGAACATCATTCCTCCGGGTCGTAACGGCAACGTCATCGTTGACTGCAACAAGTTTCGTGTCGAGAAGGTTAGAGCTCCGTACGAGGGGCGGGCTGGCGGAAGGTTCAGGTTCGTGCTGTGCATTGACGGCGTGGGTGAGTTTGCGTGCGGAGGGTTCGCGTGCGGGCTTAGGAAGGGCGGGAATATCTACGTGCCCGGCGACTGTGAGGAGAGTTTCCGGCTTGAGGGAGACTGCGTGTGCCTGATAACAAAAACGCCCCTCCTGTGAGCGTACAGGAAGGGCAGATGTTGTCGCCTAGTAGTTCTCTGCGCGAATCTCGAAGTACGAGCCCGGGTGCGCACACACGGGACACACCGCCGGAGCTTTCGTCCCGACAACGATGTGCCCGCAGTTCCTGCACTCCCACACCTTCACTTCACTGCGCGCAAATACTTCCTGCGCCTCTACGTTCTTCAACAGTGCGCGGTAACGCTCCTCGTGGTGCTTCTCGATTGCCGCTACCATCCTGAACTTCGCCGCCAGTGCCTTGAAGCCCTCTTCCTCCGCAGTCTTCGCGAAGCCCTCGTACATGTCGGTCCACTCGTAGTTCTCGCCGTCAGCCGCCGCCGCCAAGTTCTCCGCAGTCGTGCCGATGCCGTCCAGTTCTCCGAACCAGATCTCCGCGTGTTCCTTCTCGTTCGCCGCCGTCTGAAGGAATATCGCCGCTATCTGCTCGAAGCCTTCCTTCTTGGCTACTGACGCAAAGTACGTGTACTTGTTGCGCGCCTGCGACTCTCCTGCAAATGCCGCCTGCAGGTTCTTCTCGGTCTGAGTTCCTGCATACTTGTTCGCCATATTGTTTTGCCCTCCTCTGATTTGGTGCAATGAAGTTATCCGCGTATTATACCATGCATTATTCTTCGAGCTCAGGAAGTATCTTCTCGAACTCGCTCTCGTACGCGTGAGCCTTCTTGCTGATGCGGCGGATCTTCGCGACTTCACCAGCCGCCTGCGTGATAAGTTCGACAGTCCCTGCACCTCCGACGCAGCCTCCCGGACACGCCATGCCCTCGAGAAGGTAGCCGTTGCGTTTCCCGGCCTTCGCCATGAGAAGCATCTTGCGGCAGTCGTTGAGGCCTTCGGCACGCTCGGTGAGGACTTCGCGGTCAGGGTGAAGCTGCTTGATGCAGTTCACGACAGCTTCAGCTACTCCGCCACTCACCGCAAAGCCTCTTCCGTCAGCACTCGCCGTGTCGGGAAGCTCCATCTTCTCGAGGTAGTCGAAGTCAACTTCTTTGGCCTCGAACATCCCCAGCACTTCCTCGAACGTCAGCACAAAGTCAACATCACTGCGTACGCTCCGTCTGCTGGCTTCGAGCTTCTTGGCCGCGCACGGTCCGATGAAGGCTACCTTACAGCCGGGATGCTCCTTCTTGATGAGCCGTCCAGTCAAGACCATCGGAGTCAGTGCCATGCTGATGCACTCGGCGTACTGCGGGAACTCCCTCTTTGCCATGACCGACCACGCAGGACAGCACGACGTGCCCATAAACGGAATCTTCTCGGGAACTTCCTTCACGAAGTCTTCTGCCTCCTGCAGTGTGCACAGGTCAGCACCGACCGCAACTTCTACGACATCGTGGAAGCCCAGCTCACGGAAAGCAGCCCGCATCTTCTCTGGTGTCAGGGTCTTGCCGAACTGTCCGGCGATGGCGGGGGCTATTGCGGCGTAGACGGGAACATCACTGCGTATTGCCTGTATGCACTGGAAGATCTGCGCTTTGTCGGCGATTGCTCCGAACGGGCAGTTAGCGAGGCACATTCCGCAGGAGACGCACTTGTCCTGGTCAATGTCGGCACGTCCGAACTCGTCGGTAACGATTGCTTTTACCCCGCAGGCAACGGCGCAAGGTCTCTGCATTCGGAGGATGACTCCGTACTGGCAGACGGTCATGCACTTTCCGCACTTGATGCACTTGTCGTAGTTGATGTGCGCCTGTCCGTGCTCAAAGTAGATTGCGTCTTTCGGGCAGACCTGAGAGCATGGACGTGCGAGGCAGCCCTGACACTGGTCAGTGATGACTACTTTGTTGTCGGGGCAGGAATGGCACGCGAACTTGATGATGTTGATTAGCGGCGGCTGGTAGTACTTCTCGGGGTGGACGCACTCTTCTGCGCCAGTTGAGACTGGTGCGTGTTCTGAGGCTTTACGCAGGGGAAGCCCCATTGCGAGCCTCATGCGTTCGCGGACGATTGCGCGTTCAAGGAAGACGCTTTCTCTGTAGCGGGAGACTTCTCCGGGAATCACTCGGTAGGGGATCTGCTCCATCTCGGAGAGGTCGCCTTCCTTGTAGTTGTAGGAGAGGCGGGCGACTTCGGCGAAGATTGCGCGGCGGATGTCGTTGATTGACGTGTGGATACCTCTCATGCCCATAGCGATAGTACCTCCTCAATAGATTTTGTGTAATGGAATTAGGGGATATTATAATTCACACAATCTATATATGGCTGTGCTATCTTTATGATTATGAAAGGCGGGATGAATCATGAAGAAAGTTATCGTGTTATTCGCACTGCTCGTGGTCATAGCGGCCGGAGCATGTTCAGCATCAGCCGACACACCTGCACGCGAGGGAATGATCGCCTACTCAGGCACGGAAGCCTTCACCAAGCTCACGCCTGAGGAACGCCAGGCCTGCACGAGCTGGCTGGTCTACGGCGGCGAGATGAACGACGACTGCAAGAAGGCGACCATGAAGCTCATCGCGGAAGCCCCTGAAGCAGTTACGGCGGAACAGCGCAAGGCACTCACTGCGGCGGCCTCAGGAAACACCGTTGCGGCCAAGACACCCGAAGCCCCCAAGCAGGAAGAGCCCCCAGTCATCAAGAAGGACGACACCGGTGCTAAGATAGCGGCTATAGGGCTGATAGCGATTATGGGACTGGTGATACACAACAACATGAAGCGTCATCACAGATCCGAGCCCGTGTACCAGCCTGAACCTCCGAGATCTGCACCCGGCCGCGAACGCGTACCTGCTCCGAGAAACGACAGACGGCCTCCACAACCGCCGAGAGTTCCCACGAACCAGCAGCAGAGGCCGCCAAGACGCTAAGGGGGAAGCTCCCCCTTTTTTCATGCCTTGCCCGGAACGTCAATGCTTGCCGCGTATGCACTGTTGCACAGCCCGAAGACCGCCGACAGCATGAACAGCGTCTCAATCCCCATTACCTGCCATATCCACCCGCCGAACAACGCGATCAATATCGTTATGAGGTGGTTCACTGACACTCCCGTCGAGATTGTTGCCTTCACCTCTTCGGGGTTGTCGGACAAATCCTGAACGTAGACGTTCGAGGCCATCGACGCAAGAGAGATTACCGCGTCAAGGACGTAGTTCACACAGCACACGATGAATGCCGTCTGCATAGAGAACAGGTGATGCGCAAAGCCGTAGAAGAAGCACACAACCACAAGTATAATCGTGTCCATGACCATAACAATCTTGTAGCCGAAGCGGTCAATTATCTTCCCGACGAGCGGCGAGCACACGAAACATGCTATCGCCGACAGCGCGAACAGTATACTTATCGCCATTGCCCCTGCTCCGTAGAACAGAACCAGAAGGTACGGCCCGAACGTGAAGAATATCTGCTTCCTTGCTCCGTAGAAGACTTCCAGCATGTAGAACTTGAAGTATTTTCGCCGGAAATAGAACCTGCTCACGGTGTGATCCGGCCTGCTGTGTCCCTTCAGGTGCAGTGAGAAGATGAAGCCCGCGACGATTATTGCCGACGACACGCAAAACACCGGTCTGTAGAGGTTCATCCTGCTTCCCAGAAACCCGAACACGAACGCGACGAGGATATACCCCGCCAACGTCCCGAACTGGTACGCGGAGTTCTGGATGCCGAGTGCCGCTCCTCCGTGCCCGTCCTGCGAGTACTCGAGGGCTATCGTGCTCCTCATGCCGAACTGCATGTGTTCACCCAGCGAGTAGACGAACACCGCGCATGTAACAAGAAATCTGCTGGGCGGAATAACAGACTGCATTAACATTCCGGCAAGCATGATCAACGCTCCGGCCTTGAAGATTTTTTCTGCGCTGAACTCGTACAGCACAGCGAGAACAAACACCAGCATGAAGCCGGGAAGTTCTCTGAAGAACTCCGATACTCCTCTGTCAAATTGTGTCATGCTGACGATTTCAGCAAGGTAGTTGTCGATGATTGCTTTGTAGAGGCCGTAAGCCAGTCCGAACGTTACGAGCGAGATGATGAATGCCCTGTACTGTGAATCAGGCTTGAATGCTTGCGTCATGTTTCCTCCTTGAACGCTGATATAATATCTTCTGAGTTTTATCAGGGGGGTAATATACCATGAAGGCACTATTTGTAAACGGGTCGCCGCGAAAGAACTGGAACACCTACAAGATGTTAGCAAGCGCGATGCGGGGAGCTACGGACGCAGGAGCAGAGTGCGAGCTGGTGAATCTCTATGAGCTTCAGCCGTTCAGAGGGTGCATAAGCTGTTTTGCGTGCAAGGTCAAGAACTCGAAGACTAACGGACTGTGTGCGGTGAGGGACAGTTTGAGGCCGGTGCTCGAGAAAGCGTTAGCCAGTGATGTTATTGTTGTGGGAACGCCGGTATACTTCAGCCGTGCTACAGGAGTGGCGTATTCATTCCTTGAGCGTCTGATGTTCCCTGTGCTGAGCTATAAGGGTGAAGGTGAAGCGGGGATATTGGGCAAGACGATTCAGACGGCCATGATCTACACGATGGGCTATCCCAATGAAGAAGGCATCAAGAAGTTCGGCTACTTCGAGATGTTCAGGGAAAACAGCAGGTTCATGGAACAACTGTTCGGGACGTGCGAAACTCTTTACGCGTACAACACATACCAGTTTGCGGACTACTCGCGCTATGATGTCATGGAAGGCATCGAATCAATGAAGGCCAAGTGGCGCGAGGAACATTTCCCCGAAGACCTCAAGAAGGCGTATGAGCTCGGCAAACGTTTAGCAGAGAAAGCAGGAGGTATAGCATGAAGGCATTATTCATCAACGGAAGCCCGCGCAAGAACTGGAACACACACAAGATGCTTGAAGAAGCTATGCATGGTGCGGCAGATGCGGGAGCTGAGTGCGAGCTGGTTCACCTGTACGATTTGAGCTTCAAGGGCTGCATGTCATGTTTCGCGTGCAAGCTCAAGGGCAGCAAGACTAACGGGCTGTGCGTGATCCGCGACTCGTTGAGGCCGGTGCTGGAGAAGGCATTAGCGAGTGATGTCATCATCATGGGAAGCCCTGTGTACTTCAGCTATCCTACGGGAATGTTCAGGCTGTTCATCGAGAGACTGTTATTCCCGATAATGAGCTACAGCATTAACCCCGACGGAACGAGACCGCGCGCGATAGACAGGACGATATACTCCGGCATAATCTACACGATGAACTGCACGGAGGATTTTGCC
Organism: Synergistaceae bacterium; assembly: GCA_017450125.1. Lineage (NCBI taxonomy): Bacteria > Thermotogati > Synergistota > Synergistia > Synergistales > Synergistaceae > Synergistaceae bacterium. Next base: position 81,422 of record JAFSWZ010000034.1, read on the forward strand.
CCGAAGGTGCACTACCCCGAACTTCTCGCGCCTAATGCTGATGCCTGCGAAAGGGTGCTGGGGTACTGCGAGACGTTATGCGCGTATAACACGTACCAGTTCGCGGACTATTCACGGTATGAGGCTAACATGTTCAGCGAGCCGGACAAAGCAGAATACAGGGAGAAGGTTTTTCCTGAGGATCTGCGGAAGGCTCACGAGCTCGGGAAGCGTCTTGCGGAGAAGGCTGCAGCACAGAACTGAACACGCCGATGAATGCCCGGACAGCCTTAGAGGTGTATTCCCGTCTGGGCAGCACTCCATAAAACGCCCTCTCTGTTACATCAGAATCTATCCTGTAGAACCTCAGTCCATCATCCCCGCGCTGTATCATCCTGTCGCTGATGAACGCCGCCCCGAAATTCGCGCCGGCCAAGTGATACGATGTCGCAAGCTGTGCAATCTCGAGCTTTATTCGCGGAGTTATGCCCGCCTCCTGAAAGATAGTCAGCGCACGGTCATGAAGGTTGTTCCCCTCCGACAAGATAACGTACTCCAGCCCGTTCATTGCCTCAGCGGGAATCGCAGGACAGTCCGCCTGAAGATGCTTCCCCTCTATCACGTCCTCAGCACTCAGTGCGCACGGAAGATTCATCCTTAACGGAGACACCGCCAGCAGTATGTGATCCTTGAACGCCGGAATATGCTCAAAGTTATTGATTATGTCCTCCCTGCACGAAAACGTGAGGTCAATCAATCGTTCTTCCAGCATCTCCGCAAGTTCCGCCGAGCTGGCTTCGACGAGCTCAAGCCTTATGCCGGGATATTCCGCGCTGAAAGTCGCCATAGCTTCAGGAAGAATATACGCGTTGATGTAGTGAGACCCTCCGATGCAGAGGCTTCCTGCTCTAAGTTCGTGAATGTCGTGAATCTGATTCGTCATGTCCTCTTCGAGAGCAAGCATCTTCTCTACCGCATCAACGTAAATCTTTCCGGCTTCCGTAAGGCTTACAGGTCTTGTGCTTCTGTCAAACAACGCCATTCCTATCGAGGCTTCGACCTTCTTGACGGCCATGCTCAAAGCAGGCTGTGTGATGTAGAGGTTTTCCGCCGCCCTCGAAAAACTTCCGGCCTTGTAGATTGCGTAGATGTATTCCAGCTCCTGCTGCATTATAACTCTCCCTTATTCCCGCATAATTAATGATAATTGGAATTTATGCACGGACAATATTAACATAAGCTCATCCACAAACAAACCAGACAACAAAACTTGAGGGGGTCAACTCATGAAGATTAACGCGCTCCTTATCGATGACATTGACAACGTAGTTACGTGCGTTGCTGATGTTCCGGCGGGGTCGGAAGTGTGCTACAGGAAGGGTGATGAACTTCTGAGCCTCAGAGCTGAGGAGGACATTCCTTACTGCCACAAGATAGCACTGAAGGATTTTGCGGAGGGCGACGAGGTCATCAAGTACGGCGAGTCTCTTGGCCGGACTACGGAAGCAGTGAAGACGGGGCACAGGCTGTGGGATAAGAACATGCGGAGTGTTCCGAGAGATTACGACAGCGAGTTTGTCGAGATAACAGGAGGTAACGGCTAATGCAGTTCTGGGGGTACAAGAGAAGCGAGGGCAGGGCAGGAATCAGGAATCACATTCTTATTCTTCCGACGTGCGTCTGTGGTTCGGAGTCAGCCCGCATAGTCGCCAGCCAGGTGCGCGGTGCGGTCAACATCGTCTTCAACACGGGATGCTCTGACGTTCAAGCGAATACCGACATGAGCCAGAAGGTACTCACGGGCTTTGCGTGCAACCCCAACGTGTGGGGAGTGGTGATTATCGGTCTGGGCTGCGAGACCGTAGGGCACAAACAGCTGCGCGAGAAGATTCAGGCCATGACGAAGAAGCCGGTTGTGTCGTTCGGGATTCAGGAGGAAGGCGGAACGCTCAAGACGATAGAGAAGGCTGTACGTGCGGCGCGTGAGATGGCGGCTCAGGCAGGACTTCAGCAGAAGGAACTGTGCGACATCTCGGAGCTTCTGCTGGGGATTGAGTGCGGGGGCAGCGATGCAACGAGCGGACTTGCCAGCAATCCTGCAGTGGGTGAACTTAGTGATCTGCTTGTGGACATGGGAGCATCAACAATGATGAGCGAGTCCATCGAGTGGATAGGCGGCGAGCATGTCCTTGCGAAACGTGCGGCAACCCCTGAGATTCACAACCAGATTATACAGGTCTGCAAGGATTACGAGGCTCATCTTCTGGCGGCGGGTCAGGACTGCAGAGCAGGACAGCCCACACCCGGCAACAAGGCAGGCGGACTCTCGACGCTCGACGAGAAGAGTCTCGGATGCATCCGCAAGGGCGGGACTCGTCCCATCGTTGAGGTCCTCGAACAGGCGGCACGTCCCACGAAGCGCGGAGCTGTTGTGATGGACACGGCGGGTTTCGACATCTCGTCAATCACCTCAATGGTTGCTGGAGGGTGCAACGCAGTAATCTTCACGACCGGCAGAGGAACTCCGACGGGCAACGCGATAGTTCCCGTGCTGAAGGTTACAGCGAACGCGAGGACGTATCAGGCGATGGAGGACAACATGGACGTAGACCTGAGCGCAATAATCTCCGGCGAGAAGACATACAAGGAGATGGGGCGTGAGCTTGTCGACGTAATTCACGAGGTCTGCAACGGCAGGCTGACGAAGGCAGAGGCATACGGTTTCAGTGATATAGCAGTAGATCACGTGTGCAGGTTCGTATAGAGGAGGAATAAGAATTATGGGATATATCTTCAAGCCGTGGCGCAATTGGAGTTTGTTCACAAGAATAATGATAGGGTTTGTTCTGGGTATAGTTGTCGGACTGTTCTGGGGGCCGGGTGCAAAAGCTCTTAACCCTCTCGGGACAATCTTGACCCGTCTGCTCACAATGGTAGTTGCTCCGCTGGTGCTGTGCCTTCTTGTGTGCGCGGCAGCAGATGTCGGCGACGGAAAGAAGCTCGGACGAATGGGCATCAAGACCGTTGTATGCTTCCTGCTCAGCACGGCAATAGCAATCGTGTTAGGCCTCGTAACCTCGAACATTATCGGTGTCGGAACGGGAGTAACTATCCAGCAGACGACACAGGCAGTTTCCAAAGCAAAAGAAGTATCGATGCTGGACACCCTGATTAACATTATCCCCAACAACCCCTTTGAGGCACTCTCGAAGCAGAACCTTCTGCAGATAATATTCTTCGCGCTGATACTGGGCTTCTCGCTGATGAAGATCGGCGAACCGGCCAAGCCCCTGCTCGACATGTTCAGGGCGGGACAGGAAGCCATGAAGGAGATCACCAACATAGTGCTTGAGTTCACGCCTTACGGGGTGTTCGGACTTATGGCTAACGTAGTCGGGAGCAACGGCCCGGAGATTCTGATACCGTACATCAAGGCGATTGCGGCAATGTACATCGCGGGTGCAATCTATGTAATCATTGTTCAGGCAGGAATCATGGTCGGAGTAATCGGCAGGGTCAACCCCTTCAAGTTCCTTAAGACGATGAAGGAAGCTATGGCGTTCGTGTTCGCGACATGCTCGAGCGTTGCTACGATACCGCTGAACCTCGAATGCACGAAGAGGCTGGGAGTTGACGACGAGACTGCTAACTTCGTGATACCTTTCGGGGCAGTGATGAACATGAACGGCACGGCAATCTATGAGGCGGTTGCGGTAGTGTTCACGGCACAGATTTTCGGGATTGAGCTTGGCTTCACTCAGCAGGTTATGATTATGCTCACGGCTACTCTTGCTTCAATCGGGACGGCAGGTATCCCGGGCTCAGGACTCGTGATGCTTACGATAGTGCTTTCTTCGGTGAATCTTCCGATGGAGGCTATAGGTCTTCTCGCAGGGATTGACCGCATCCTCAACATGGGACGCGTTATCCCGAACATTGTCGGTGATGCTGCAAGTGCGGTGATAGTCTCGCGTACAGAAGGAACGTTCAAGGATTAAGCACAGAAAAAAAATTATCCCCCCTCGATGCTGAAGGGGGATTTTGTTCTGCGTTATTACCTGCCGGACTTCCTGAATGCCATAACTCCGAGAAGTAGCAGGCTCATAATTCCCAGACCTGATTCACAGCCGCCGCCGCCTTCTGATTCTCCAGCGTCATTATTATTGTTGGGGGCTGGAGGCGTTGGGTTGTCGTTGGTGTTGTTATTGCCGTTAGTGTCTCCATCGTTGCTGTTACCGTCGTTATCTCCGTTGTTGCTGTCGCCGTCTGTGTCGGTGTTGTCAGGGACATTAGGAGTTGTGCTCTTCGCCTGAACCTTAAGCGTAAACTCTTTCGTTGCTGGTGCGCCGGATGCCGGGCTTGCCTTGACGGTGAAGGTGTAGTCTCCTGCAGTTTTCGGTGTGCCCGAGATTGTGCCTGTATTTCTGTCGAGGCTCAGGCCTTCGGGAAGGGTTGTGCTGTTGGTGAGCGACCACACGACCGCAGAGCTGGAGTCAGTCGTGAGGGTTGCGGAGTAGGGTGATTCTGCTGTAGCGTCTGGGAGTGAAAATGTTGTGATGGAGATGCTTGCGCCGACCTTGATACAGCCTTCCTCGCTGGGGACACCCTGAGCGTTGTTGCCGATGCCGTGTTCTGCGGAGGAGTAGCGGTTGTTGCTGATGGTGTAGGATGCCGCGTCGAGTTTGCCGACGACTCCGCCCATGTTGGGAACGTCGCCCGAGATTGTGGCGTAGGACTGGTTGTTGCGGACGGTGGAGGCGTTCATGAGGCCGACTATGCCGCCGATGCCTTCTGCCGTTGTGTCGCCGGAGACGGTAACGAGAGAGGATACATCACAGCTTTCGAGGAGTGTTGACTCGCCGATACGTCCTGCGATTCCGCCTGATGCGTAACGGCCTGCTATAATACTCATTGCGTTTGTATTGGCTACGATATTGTTGCTCTGGAGATTGCCGCTCTGCATGTAACCTACAATACCGCCTGCGTACTGACTGCTTGCTACTGTTCCTGAAAACGTACAGTCCTTTATTGCCTCGAAGTTCGCAATATTGGCATAGCCAACTATTCCTCCCGCGTAGGCTGGCTGTATACCTGACGCATAATTACGAGAATACGCATATATGCCCTCTGAAGCTGCTGTAACAGTACAATTTTCCACAGTACCGCCTGTCATGTTAGCTACAATCCCACCAGCATATCCAGGTTGATCTGAATTACCTGCGATGCCGCTTTTTATTACACCGTTAAACGTGCAGTTACTCACTAGACCGTTGGACATATTTCTCACTATACCGCCTGCGTATGTACGAATATCACCGTACCACAGATAGTATCTGCTCTCGATCGTTCCTGTGAAATCACAATTCTCAACAGAAGCTGAAGTATTTAGAGTATCAACGACTCCAGCAGCATATCTCCCGTTAGAAGTTCCGCTTACTGTAAGGCTTCGTACAGCAAATCCCTCTGATGTGGAAACTGTCCCAAATAGTCCGGCAACATTGCTTCCCCTGTCTATATTGATATGAATCGATTTTCCGTTGCCGTCAAAGTGTCCAGTGAACGGGTGCTCTTCTGTTCCAATAGGCTCCCAGTCAGTGATAGACGATATATTCAGATTCTGAGTCAGCTTGTAGTACATATCTCCCGACTCCGTACCCGCATTCACCCTGTCCCGCAACGCAACCAGATCCGCGTTCGTGTCAATCACATACGGATCCGCCGCAGTCCCGGAATGCCCCTCGTTGTAGTACTCGGCAGACGCACAAGACGCAAGCCCGAGCACCGCAACAGCCATCAGTACCACACGCGCAAAGTTCTTCATGGTATACCTCCTGAAAAATTAAGAGTAAACAAGAATACACATGATTGCCCCCGCCTGCCTTATGGTATAATTGCAACATAAAGCAAGGAAGACTAGAAGCCGCAAACTTCTAATCGTGTGTTCGAAAACTGGTGAAGCAATTATAACACACCTTGCTTCTTTTCTCGTCTTCTTGTTTTACGCTGTCCTGAACGACGCGCGCACCTCCGTACCCTTGCTCGGTGAAGATACTATGCTCAGGTTTCCGCCCATGAGGCTCATCCTCTCGGTCATGCTCGCAAGCCCTCTGTGTCCCTCCACCCTCAAGGTCTCGGGGTTGATGTTCCCAGCGTCAAAACCCGTCCCGTTGTCGGAGATGTTCATTATCACAACGTCTTCGTTCTTGCGCAGGTACACGTCAACTTCATCCGCTCCGCCGTGCCGTACCGCATTAGACACAGCCTCCTGAATTATCCTCAGGATTGAGAGTATGCGTTCATTGTCGATGTCGAGTTCTCTTATTCCGTCGTCGAAGTCCGCAATCACCGAAATATCATAGACCTGCGACAGCCTCTCTACCAGCTCCGTAACAGCCTCCGCAAACCCCAAGTCCATCCACGGGGGAGCAAGTTCATCACACAGCGAACGGAGTTCACGCACGACACTTTTCGCGATGATTTCCGCGCGCTTTATCCGTGCTCCTGTGGAGTCCTCGTCGTCAATCGCCATGTGAATCTGTTGCAGCAACGCCGTAATGTCCTGAAGCGGCCCGTCGTGAATCTCACGTGCCATGTCCATACGTTCCTGCTCCTGCGCGCGCACAACGTCTTTCACGTAGCTGTTCCTGAGAGCATCACGCTCGATTGCCGCCTGAGATGAGCGTACAAGCGCATTATGTACACGCTCAATCTCCATGATCGCGCCTTCCGCGAGCTCGTCGGGTACGTCCTTCCCGAGCGTCATGTTGTCGATCTCCGCAACGAGGGACTGAAGCGGAATCACCAGCCTGCTCCAGAGAATCCTTATCGCCGCGAAACTTGCCAGCGTGATAATCATTATCAGCACGGGCCACAGCCTTACGACGCTCACGAGTCCGCCGAGAAGGTTAGTCCACGAGACAGCCGCGATGACGTAGCCTCCGCTCGGCCTCTTCACGGGGTAGACTGCGAGCGTGTAATGTGCTCCCTGCTTGTCGTCAATCTTTATGGCTTTGCCGATGGGAAGGTCAGGCTTCCAGATTGTGGCGATGTTCATTGCGCCGGGCGAAGCCAGAATCACTTTGCCGTTGTGGTCAGTCAGGGCAACCCAGCCCGGAATCGACGGCCCCCACGAGAAGAACGGATACCGCGTGAAATCACTCAGCATCTGGAACGTCCACGAGTCCGAATCACTGCTGAGGTGATAGCTCATGCTTTCGGCCAAGTCCTGAACGTAGGAGCTCACGGCGGCTTCCATCGCGCTCTCCTGATTGACCATTCCGGCGACAGCGACAATGACAACTGCGGCGGAAGGAAGTATCAGAGCGCAAAGCAAAAAGGCCAGGAAGTGAGATCTTGGCCTTGTGAAGAAATCAAGCATAAAGCTCTTAGTCGTCCTCTAAGAGTTCCTCGAGGGTAACGACTCCGTACTTGAGGGCTAACAGTAATGCTTCGGTCTTGTTCCGGCTTCCCAGCTTGTCGTATATCGAGGCAAGATGAGTCTGTACGGTGCGCTCGCTGATGAATAACTTTTTGGCGACTTCCTTGCTGGAGAGCCCCTTTGCGGCCAGAAGCAGCACTTCACGTTCCCTCACGGATAACTGCTCGGGGATAAAGTCCTGCTCGCCCATCACTGAGGCGACTTCCGGGTCAAGGTACAGTCCGCCCTTCGCGACAGTGTTAATCGCCGTAGTGAGTTCCTTCGGGCTCACGGTCTTAAGGACGAAGCCGCGTGCTCCTGCCCTGAGGGAAGCTATGACGTACTGCTGGGCATCGTACGATGTGAGCATCAGCACGGCAGTCGGGAGTCCCTCGTTCTTGACCTTCTGCGCTACAGTAACGCCGTCAAGGCCGGGCATTCTGATGTCCAGAAGGGCAACGTCAGGCTTGAGCTCCTGCAGGAGTTCCCACGCTCTTATTCCGTCCTCAGCATCAGCGACAAGCTCAAAGGTAGGTTCGCGCCTCACAAATTCACCGATGCCCGAGCGGGTCAGAGGGTGGTCATCGGCGAGCAAAATTCTTACAGCCATATCACTACATCATCTCCTGAAAAGTTATCACATGCCTATCTGTTTCTCGACAGGCCTTAATGCCAATATTGTCTCATTAATCACGTCATCAAGGGGCATGTTCATTCTCTCCGCGCCCTGCTTGATGATGTCTCTGTTCACTCCGCGCGCAAAAGCCTTGTCCTTCCACTTCTTCTTGACGGACTTGACTTCGAGGTCTGCGAGGGACTTCGAGGGTCTCACGAGCCCGGCAGTGATGATTAAGCCGGTGAGCTCGTCGATGGTGAACAATGTGCGCTCGAGGCTGTTCGAGGGCTCGATGTCGGTGCAGATCCCGAAGCCGTGAGACTGTACGGCGTGAATTATGCTCTCGTCGACTCCGGCTTCCCTGAGCATTTCGGGGGCTAAGTGGCAGTGCTGCTCGGGGGTAGCGGCGGTCTGTTCCCAGTCTATGTCGTGAAGAAGTCCGACGACTCCCCATAGTTCGGGGTCTTCGTGGTAGAGTCCTGCGAAGTGGCGCATTGTGGCTTCAACAGCCTGTGCGTGGTGAATATGGGACTCTTCCTTATTGTACTTGCGCAGAAGGTCTAATGCCTGCTCTCTTGTCGGTATCAATTTTCGTGTCTCCAATGGAATTTTTCCAGTATTATATATTATTTCGCGCAGTGTATAATCTCTTACATATAAACTTTTCAGGAGGTTATCTCTCAATGCACAAACTTTTAGCCGCAGTATCGCTCGTTCTTCTTCTGCTGTCCGGCGTTTCCGCTGCTGAGGAGAGCAAATCCGCAGTCCTCGTCGTGTCGTTCGGCACGTCAATGCCCGAAGCACGGCAGGCCATCACCGCACTCACAGACGAAGCCCGCCGGGAGTTCCCCAGCTTTGACGTACGGCTGGCTTTCACGTCGAACATAATCCACCGCAAAGTTGCCCGCGAGTCCGGCGAACTCATCCCTAACCCTGTACAGGCACTAGCACAGCTCAACGACGAGGGATTCAGTGAAGTGTACGTTATGCCGACGCACATGATTCCAGGAGAGGAGTACGACGAGATCGCGAACGTCGTCGATGCTTTCGGCTCGCTCTACGGCAAATACGGTTTCGAGACGCTGGCACTTGGCCGCCCGTTCCTCGACGGAGTTGACGACTGCGAAGGAATGGCTGATGTCCTGCTCGAACGCTTCAAGGCTCAGCTTGAGGACAAGGACACCGCAATAATCCTCATGGGGCACGGAACGCCAGAGCATTTCGCCAACGCAATGTACTCACAGCTCCAGCTTGCTCTGGACACGAAGGCCTACGGACGGTTCTTCTTGGGGACTGTCGAGGCAGCTCCGAAAATTGAGGACGTAATCACGAGGCTGAAGAGGCATCCCGAAGTGAAGAAGCTCGTACTGAGTCCGTTAATGATTGTTGCCGGAGACCACGCACATAATGACTTGGCCGGAGAGGACGACGATGAGTCGTGGCTTAACGTCCTGAAAGCTGAGGGCTACACGGAAATCAGCACGTACCTTGTGGGGTTGGGCGAGGATAAGAACATACAGCGTGAGTTCGTGAGAAGGATTCATGAACTGATGGAGTAAAACACACAAGGGAGGGCAGAGCAGAAATGTAACGTCCTCCTTGTGATATACTTGTGCAAAATCCATAAAAGGAGGCTTGACAAAATGGAATTTATCCCCATAATTGACACGACACGACCGTTGTTGCTGTCTCTGATGGCGAAGATAACTACCTAGATGCCCTCAACACCGCTTCAGGGAAGTATATTTACTTCACCAGCAGCAAGTCCATCCTCGAACCACAAGCAATAGAGATCCTACAATCCCTCTCCGAACAGAATAACCTCGACGTACTGTGCTTCAACTCCGGGCTGTTGTACGGGAAAGACCGCACAGAGATTCCCGACTTCTGGCTGGCCGTCGGCATGTACCCTGACGTTCTGCCGGGCCAAGAACTTCTCGGGCAGTTACTCAGCAACAACGACTACAAAGCACTCTTGCCGTTGTACTTCTACAGGACAGACTTCCTCAGGCAGAACAGACAGGCCTTCAGGGATGGAGAACCCTTCACGTCCGAAGCTCTGCGCAAAGCTGAACGCGCAATGCACATCCCCGCCGTGCTGTGTTACTGCAGGGTGCGGAAGGGAATGCTCCTGCGTTACGGGCGGAATTACCTGCTGTACCGTCATCCCGTGCTCAAAGAAGCTCTGAGGAACTGCTACAAACCGCTGAAGAGAGCTGTACGCCGACTGCACCCAAAACTCGACGACGAATGCAGAAGCATAATCAGCACCCTCAAGGACACAAACAAGCCGGGCATCAGCCGCATTATCACTCTCAACGTTCCCAGATACGGCAACAGAGGCGACATCGCCATAGCACTTGCAGAGCGTAGGCTCTTCAACGAACACTGCAGAGACCGCCTCCTCATAGAATTGCCGTTCGACCTGTGCGATGATTATCCGCATCTCATAATTCCTCACATCAACAGCAGGGATATTCTCATGACTGTAGGCGGAGGCTGGTACGGCAGCTTCTGGAGAAACGCAGAGATGACAGCTCTGAATATCCTCCGGCACTTCCCTAATAACAGGGTAATCATAATGCCGCAGACGATTTATTACTTCGACAGTGCGCAGGGTAGGAAGGAGCTTGCCGATGACAGAAAGTCTTTCGCGAGGTTCAAGGATCTTCACGTATTTGTGCGGGACAGAAAGTCCTTTGAGATGATACATAGCACAAATCTTTTCCCGAATGCACAGAGTGTTGACCTCGTGCCGGACATGGCCTGCTCTATGGACTTCACGAACCTTGCTCCCGAAAAACGTGAGGGCGTGCTGGTGTGCCTTCGCCCCGACGTTGAGCAGGTACTCACTAACCATGAACGCAACACGCTCTGTGTCCGTCTGCTCCGCGAGTTCGGGCACGTCGGGTTCTTCTCGACGAATCCTGTCCGCAGTACGGTCATGCTCAGCGAGTGGGAGAAAGTGCTGGATGAGACACTGCGAATGATCGCAGGTGCTGAGCTCGTCATCACTGACAGGCTTCACGGAATGCTTTTCGCGGCAATCACCGGGACTCCGTGCGTGGCGTTCGACAACAAGACCGGGAAGGTGCACAGCGTCCACGAGTGGATTTCCGGCTGTGAGTATGTCCAAGTGTGCAGGTCAGCTGAGGAGTTCGACGGTGCGGTGAAGAAAGCCCTCTCCTCTCCGCGAAAGTGGGACAACTCGGAGCTTCTGCCGTATTTCAACAAAATACTATCACTCATCTCATAGGAGGAACAAATGGACAAGATAAAGAAGGCACTGATGTTCACCATTCCTACATCAATCTGCAATTTCCGCTGCCAGTACTGCTACATAGCACAGAGGCCGATACACTATCAGGGAAAGCAGGCAAAGATGCAGTATTCTCCCGAGCAAGTTGCGTACGCGTGTCGCCCCGAGAGGCTCGGAGGCCTGGCGTTCATGAATTTCTGCGGAGACGGCGAAACTCTGCTGTCGAAGGATATTGACCTGTACGTCAGGGCACTCGTCGAGCAGGGGCATTATGGAGAGATAGTTACGAACTGCACAATAACGCCGATGATCGACAAGATATTATCATGGCCTGCAGAGCTCAGGGCGCGTACGGAGTTCAAGTGCTCGTTCCACTACCTAGAGCTGAAGAAACGCGGGATGCTGGATACTTTCGTGAAGAACGTGCATCACATCTGGGACGCGGGCTCTTCGGCAAACATCGAGCTCACTGAACATGACGAACTTGTGCCGTACATTGACGAGGTCAAGGAGTTCTCGATGAAGCACTTCGGGGCACTGCCGCAGGTAACTATTGCGAGAGACGACGTGAGCGGCGGCATCGACTACCTCACCAAGCTCCCGATGGACGAATACGAGAGGATATGGAGCACCTTCGACTCTAACTTCTGGGAATACAAGAAAAGCGTCTTCGGTGTGAAGCAGACTGATTTCTGCTACTCTGGCTTATGGTCGGCGTTTATCTTTCTTGACTCGGGAGTCGCACGTACCTGCTACGGCGGCTATTTTCTCGAAAATGTCTTCGAGCACCCGGAGCGTCCTTTTCCTGCCAGACCGACGGTTAAATGCGTCCTTCCGCACTGCTATAACGCACACGCCTTCCTGACGCTAGGCTGCATACCCGGCGCAACTCCTGTAGGTTACGGCGACATACGCAACCGTAAATGTACGTATGGGGGGGGGGGCATGATTGGCTTCAGCCCGGACTGCTTAGCTTCTTCAACACCAAACTTGAGGACAGCAACGAACGTTTTACTCCCGAGCAGGAAAAGCGTCTGCAGGCAGTAAACTCCGTGAAGATGATTTACCTGAAGCTCAGACGGCAAGCCGGAAGGGTGAAGAGGTTTCTTCAGAGGCTGGTGGTCAAGCAGTGAGCATTATAGCCAGATTACTCAGCAAGATTGTTTACAGGTTCAACGGTGTGATTGATGTGGAGAAGACCGAACGCTACAAGTTCCAGCTTGACGTATTCAGGGCTTCTCCGCGTGATGACGATGTTATAGTCATGCTCGGGGACAGCCTCACGGAGAACACGCCGTTCAACGAGCTTCTGCATTTCCGTTTCCGCGTGAAGAACAGGGGAATCTCCAGCGACAACACATGCGGAGTCCTTGCGCGCATAGACGAAGCCGCAAACAACCTGCCCGAAAAGATGTTCATTCTTCTGGGCACAAACGACATCGGCAACGGAATACCCTTAAGCGAGAGCATGTCGAACTACAGGGAGATAATCCGCCGCGTTAGAGCGCTTTCACCGCGCACAAAAATCTACGTTCAGTCAGTGCTTCCCGTTGACCACAAGAAGCTGGAGGACAACGTACGCTGCAGACGCAGAACACGTGAGGCTATTGCGGCCTTCAACACTGCGCTTGAGGAGCTTGCGCGCGATACGGGCTGTGAGTTTCTGGATACACACAAAATCTTCAATGCAGGGGACGGCGAGATGGATGCAACATGCACAGCTGACGGACTTCACCTCAACGGCACAGGAATGCTGAGATGGTGCGGCTTCCTTGAACAGTACATGTGAAAAACGATCCCCCTTGCCGTAAGGGGGATTCGTGTTTCTGCGTTACTCCTGCTCTGTCTCTTCCTTCGTGCTGAAGTGGAACATCACTATTCCCAGCGGCGGGAGTGTCAGCATCAGTGAATAAGGCATATTGCTGCAGCCTACCATTTCCGCTTCCATGCCTCCGCAGTTCCCGAGACCGCCTCCGCCGTACTTTGTCGCGTCGCTGTTCAGAATCTCCTTCCAGAAGCCCGAACGCGGAACTCCCACACGATACCCGTAACGCGGTACAGGCGTGAAGTTCGCGGCACAGAGTATGTACTCATCATCGCTCCTGCCCTTCCTCAGCCACACAATGATGCTCTGCTGCCAGTCCGAACAGTCAACCCACCTGAACCCTTCAGGCGTGAAGTCCAGCTCATAGAACGGAGGATATTTCTTGTACGCGGTGTTGAGGTCGCGCACCCAGTCCTGAATCCCCCTGAAGTCGTCCTTCTGCAGGAGATGCCACTCAAGCGCGGAGTCGTGATTCCACTCGAGACCCTGCGCAAACTCTCCGCCCATGAAGAGCAGCTTCTTGCCGGGATGCGCCCACATGTAGCCGTAGAGCAGACGGAGATTCGCCCTCTTCTGCCACCAGTCGCCGGACATCTTGTTGATGAGGCTTCCCTTGCCGTGAACAACCTCATCATGTGAGAGCGGAAGCATGAAGTTCTCGCTGAACGCATACCAGATGCTGAACGTCAGCTGGTTCTGGTGATAGCTCCTGTAGATCGGCTCAAGGCTCATGTAGTCGAGCGTGTCATGCATCCAGCCCATGTTCCACTTCATGCCGAAGCCGAGTCCTCCGAGAAACACCGGGCGCGTAACCATCGGCCAGTCTGTGGACTCCTCCGCAACTGTCTGGATTGTCCCGAACCTGCCGAACAATTCACTGTTCATGTCGCGAAGTAAGGAGATTGCTTCAAGGTTCTCACGGCCTCCGTAAATGTTGGGCACCCACTCGCCGTTCTTGCGGGAATAATCCAGATAGAGCATCGATGCCACTGCGTCAATCCTCAGCCCGTCCGCGTGGAACTGGTCAACCCAGAACGCCGCGCTGGAGATGAGGTAGCTGCGTACTTCGTTGCGTCCGTAGTTGAAGATGTAGCTTCCCCAGTCAGGATGGTAGCCTTTGCGGGGGTCTTCGTGCTCGTAGAGTGCTGTTCCGTCGTAACGTGCAAGCCCGAAGTCGTCCGTCGGGAAGTGGCTGGGAACAAAGTCGAGGAGCACAGCAATGCCCTTCTTGTGGAGGGAGTCGATGAGGTACATCAAGTCTTCGGGAGTGCCGTATCTTGCCGTCGGAGCAAAGTAACCGAGCGTCTGATAGCCCCACGAACCGTAGAACGGATGCTCCATCAGCGGCAGGAACTCTACGGCGTTGAAGCCCATGTCCTCGCAGTAGCCGGGCAGTTCTTCGGCCATCTCGCGATAGGACAGCGACAGTCCGTCGTCCCAGTGCCTGCGCCAGCTTCCCATGTGAACCTCATACACGCTCAGAGGTGCAGAAAGGTTCATTCTTTCGCCGCGCTTGGAGAGCCATTCATTGTCGCCCCACTCATATTCAGGCCAGTGAACGATTGATGATGTTCTCGGAGGAAGCTCGAACGCCCGCGAAAACGGATCCATCTTCTCCTTGACTTCACCGTGAGAGTTGCGGATGTGGAACTTGTACAGCTCCCACTTCTGAATGCCGGGCACAAAGCCTTCCCAGATTCCAGAACCGTCCCAGCGTGCCGCTAAAGGATGTGCTTCGGGATTCCAGCCGTTGAAGTTTCCGACTACGCTGACTGCCTGAGCGTTCGGAGCCCACACGCTGAAGGCTACTCCCTCTGTGTTGTCGGCGGGATCCGTGAACTTCTGCGCTCCCATCTTCTCGTAAAGGTGGTAGTGAGTTCCCTGCTTGAACAGGAATATATCATAGTCGCTTAATGGTGATACGCCATGACGTACTGAACCGGCCATAAATTAATCTGCCTCCTTGTGAAAAATTGTGATTTGATTGGGTGGGTAAATTTTACCGTATTTATCACGCCTTATTCAATCACCTTTCTACTTGCTTGGAGGCTTCCTCGAGTGCGCGGGCTATAACTTCGTCCATGTTGTAATACCTGTACTCGCCTAATCTTCCCCCGAAGATGACTCCTTCCTCGCGCGAAGCAAGCTCCTTGTAGCGTTCGTAGAGTGCCTGATTCTTTGCGTCGTTGACGGGGTAATACGGTTCGTCGCCCTGCTTCCACGTGCTGCTGTACTCCCTCGTTATGACCGTGCCCCTGCATTCGCTGAACGTGAAGTGCTTGTGCTCGATTATGCGCGTGTAGGGAGTTTCTGCGTCCGTGAAGTTCATGATGGCGATTCCCTGATAGTTGTCGATGTCGGGGAGTGTCTCTGTCTCGAACCGAAGGCTTCTGTACTCGAGAGTTCCGAGCGAAAACCCGAAATACTCATCTACCGGCCCGGTGTAGACCACACGTCCGGCCAAGTTTCTGAGTTCATCCCTGTGCTCGAGGTAATCCGTCCCAAGCCTGACTTCGATTCCGTCAAGCAGACGCTCGAACATTGCCGTATAACCGTCTGACGGGATTCCCTGATACGGGTCGTTGAAGTAGTTGTTGTCGTACCTGAACCTCACGGGAAGCCTCCTGATGATGAACGCAGGAAGTTCCGTGCACGGCCTGCCCCACTGCTTCTGCGTGTAGCCCTTGATCAGGCGTTCGTAGATGTCCCGCCCGACAAGGCTTATTGCCTGCTCCTCGAGGTTGGAGGGTTCGCGGCCTGAGAGTTCTGCGCGCTGGCGGGCGATTTCTGCCTGTGCTTCGGCAGGAGTTATCACGCCCCACATCTGGTGAAACGTGTTCATGTTGAAGGGAAGGTTGTAGAGCTGCCCCTTGTAGTTCGCGACCGGCTCTGTGCGGAAATGGTTGAACTCCGTGAAACGCGAGGCGTAATCCCAGACAGCTTTTCGCGCCGTGTGGAAGATGTGAGGGCCGTACTCGTGAACCTGAATCTCTCCGGCACTGCGGGTGTATGCGTTTCCGCCGATGTGGCTTCGCTTGTCGATTACGAGGCACCTGCGGCCTGCGTCCGTCATCTGACGTGCGAAGACCGCGCCGAAGAATCCTGCCCCTACGATGAGATAGTCATACTTCAAATCAATATGCTCCTTCTCCCCTGAATACTACGGGAATAGTCTTCAAGATAAGTTTGATGTCTTCAAGTATGCTCATATTCTCGATATAGTCAAGATCCATTTCTATCCACTGCGCCCATTTCACGTCCGCCCTGCCGCTCACCTGCCAGTAACACGTCAAGCCCGGCGTAACCAGCCATCGCTGTTTGTCGTAGTCGTCTATGCTGTCTGTGCCGACGGTCATGATTGCGCGCGGCCCTACAACAGACATATCGCCCACAAAGATATTCCAGAGCTGGGGGAGTTCATCGATGCTCCACTTCCTGATGAAGTGTCCTACACGTGTGATTCGGGGGTCATTCTTGATCTTGAAGGCGTGGCCGGTCATCTCGGAGTCTTTCAGCAGTTCGTTAATCATTGCTTCGGCGTTCACTCTCATTGAACGGAACTTGTGCATACGGAAATTTCTCATGTCTTTTCCCCAGCGGTCGGCGGAGTAGAACACCGGCCCTCCGTCCTCGAGCTTTATCGCAATTGCCGTAGCAATGAACACCGGCGACAGCACCACGAGCGCGAGCCCCGACGACAGGATGTCAAACAGCCTCTTCAGCGCAAGATAGAGCCTGCTCTTCCGCGCGAGCACTGCCCTCATGTTGTAGCGGTAATCCTTCCTCAGCGAGGTATCTGTTTCTCCTGAGGGGCCTTCTGCGGCAAATGCTGCCTTTGCTCTGAAGACGCTAAAAAACTTACGGACTAAGGATGGAAGGTTATTCATCATGCTTCCTCCTGCTTGAGAGGAGAAGTGAGGACATAGAGAAGGCGACACGCGACACGCGACACGCGACACGCGACACGCGACACGCGACACGCGATTATACATAGGTGATGCCATTGCGTCAAGCTCCTTTGCACAAAAGATTTTGTTAGTTGTTGGGGTATTATAGCATTGAGGGTACAGGCCGTGAAAATTTAGGGTATAATCAACTTCACGAACAATACACATAAAATCTCACACACTTATTATCTTTCGGAGGAGGAAATTTATTGATGCGCATAAAACTCTCGCACATACTCCTAATCTCATTCACGCTGCTTTTCACGGCACAAGCCTTCGCCGCCTCACCCAGAATCATCATGAACGGCGATGCCCACGTCGGAGAACAGGCAGTGCTAGCCGTCGATGCGTCCGGCATAGCGTCGGGCGGGTCAGTTGAGTGGTCAGTAAGTCCGACAACCGGGCAGAACCCCGACAGAATCTCCCTCAGAGCCGGAGGCCGCGAATGTGCCTTCACCCCGCTCGACACTCACCCCGTCAAGGTCGTAGCGTCATTCATCGACAGGGACGGAAACGTGATGTCCAGCACAGAAAGCCTCGTAACGCCCAAAGAGTTCCTGATTAACATCGCTGTAGTCGTCGAGAGGCCTTTAACCCTCTGGGACTCCTCTAAGCGTTCGAACTACGTGCTGAGCCCGGAAATCCTCATGGCTGACACTCCCATACGCGTGCGGGCATCACTCACCCCTGCCTTCAAGGGACAGCACAGCTTCAAGTGGGACGGAGACGCTGCTACTGCACTGATGAGCCAAGACAAGGACGACATCTTCATCAGGCGCGGGGCAGTCGGCGAGAGTGAAATCTCCGTTACGGCCTTCAACGCGAACGGAGTCCGTCTCGGCAGCGGAGAAAGCAGGGTGAACATAACCCTTCCTGTGTCGACCTATGAGGAGTCAGCCAGCGAGCGCGAAGCATGGCAGAACTGGCAGAGAGCCCAAGCACTATGGGAGAGCAAGAATTACGCAGAGGCAGTCGAACTTGCGCAGAGAGCTTCAGCATTGTCGCCTAGAGACACGGAGATTGCGGAGGGACTGCGGGCAATAACGACGAACTATGCACGTTTCACGAAGGCACAGAAGCTCAGGGAGGACGCGGAGAACTTGGAGTCGCGGGGACTTCTTGATGATGCGCTGAAGAATTTGCGGGCGGCGCAGGTTATCTGGCCGGTAGACTCAGGAGCAGAGGAGATAGCGGAAGCCGAGCAGAAGGTCAACGAGCAGAGACTCCTGCAGCAGCGCGCGAACTGGCTGCGCGACACTGCCAGCGCATACGACAACGAGAACATGTACGAGGACGCTCTGGACTACTACGCGCGGAGCATTGCTGTTGTGTCGAGCGATGCAGTAACCGACAGGATGAACAAGATACGCAACCGCCTGACCCTTATTGCGGACGCGGACAGGTACGCCGGAGAGGGCAACACGTTAGAGCGCGAGGGGAAACTTCAGGAAGCTCTTAACCGTTACGGAGCAAGCATAATGAGCAACCCTGATGCAACGTTACGCCAGCACATCGAGGAGCTCCAGAGCGTAATCTCGAGGCGTGAACGTCAGGCCAACGCACTTTACCGCGAGGGACAGGACCTGCAGAGGCGCAACCAGAATCAGGAAGCCCTGAAGCGTTACACTGAGAGCGTGAACGTCTGGGACAACGACAACGCCAGCCAGCGTATCCGCCAGCTCAGCCGGAGCGTGAGGCTTGCACCGGGGACAGTTATTCGCGGGCCGGAAGACTTCGGGATAGGGACGAGGCTCGATGCGCAGAAGATGATTCAGGCCGCCGACGAACTGTACGCACAGGGAAATCTCACGGAGGCCGCCGCACTCTACAGAAAGGCACAGAGCATAGCACCTTCCGATGAGATGAAGAACTGGGTTGCACGTCTCGATGCCCTCATCAAGGAACGCGACGCAGTAGAAGCCGCCAACAAGCAGATAGCGGAAGCCAATGCACTCTACAAGGCCGGAAAGGTCAAGGAAGCACTTGAACTTTACCGCGATAGCCTGAAGACGCACAAGAACGCAGAAATAGAAGCATTCATCAGAAGGCAGGGGAATTAGCGTGATAATCATAGGATTCTGCAACCTCAAAGGCGGAGTAGGGAAGACTACTGCCTGCCAGAACATAGCAGCAGCCCTCGCGAAAATGGGAAAACGTGTCGCAGTTGTCGACATGGATCCGCAGAGCAACCTGAGCGCGGGGTTCGGGGTTACGCCTTCGGAGACTGAAGCTCAGGTGTTCGACCTCTTGAGCGGCGGGGCATCGTGGGATGACATAGTCTGCCGCAAAGAAGGCGTGGACATTATCCCGAGCTGCCTAAACCTCGCGATGGCGGAACTCAACGACGCAAGCCCGGTGAACAGCAACACGGCACTTCGCGACGCGCTGAAACAGGTTGACCCGGACAGGTATGATTTTATTCTGCTGGACAGCCCTCCTCAGCTGGGAGTCTTCACGCGCAACGTTCTGTGTGCCAGCGACAAAATCATTGTGCCGATGGACGGAGGGTTCTACAGCCTGTTCGGCCTGCGCCTGCTGAATGGTGCAATGCCTGTTTTCCGCGAAAGGCTTAATCCGGGACTCGAGATTGCGGGCATCCTTATGACGAACTACAACCCCAGACTGTACATCACCAAGCAGGTTTTCGAGGAAGTCGGAAAAACGTTCGGGGATGTTCTGTTCAGGAACTGCATACGGCAGAACGTGAGCCTTGTTGAAGCGTCGAGTATGGGGATGTCAATCTTCGAATACGCGCCGAAGTCTAAGGGGGCGGAATGCTACAGGGATGTTACGCGTGAACTTCTAGACAAGCTGGGAGGTCATCACGTGCCATCAGAGGTGAAGTACGAACCGGTCATGATCGCACGGACTCCTGTTCCCGAGCCGATGCCCGAGCCCGAACCGGAACCTGAGGCGGTGAGCTTGGCCGAACCTCCCGCTGAGCCTGAACCTGTCCCTGAGCCCGAGCCTGTTGCTGCTCCAGAGCCTGAGCCGGTGAAGCCCGAACCTCCTGCACCTCCCGCGCCGCCGAAGCCGACTGTTGTGTACCCTGAACGCCGTACGCTTGGGGAGTACGAGGAGAGCATAAAGCAGTCCGTCCTAGCGATGCTGCCCGAGAAACGGCGTATGACGTGGGAGCAGATACTGAACTCCGTGCAGGACATTTCGCGCGACGAGATAGATGCACGGAGACTGCGGGAAGACTTCGAGGAGTGCGACAGGGAACGCTACAAGTTCTACGTTCTCAACGACGAGAAGGACTCTTTCTGGCCGGTTGTGTACCCTGACCAGATAATAGACCCGATGAGGTGCGTCATGAAGTTCGACGAGTATGAAGGTTCTGCTGAAGTGTATATATAGCCTGATGAACAAGTGCCCTCTGGAGGATTCTTCAGGGGGCTGATATTGGACAGGAGAGCGGGTATTATGGCAATTGTGATGTGTGTCGTGGCGGTAATAATAATTGCTATAGCAAACTTACGGAATAGTGTTAACGATCTCGGCAAAAGGAATACTCAGCTGACAAAAGCTAATACTCAACTAAAACACGACCTTAATGCTATGCAGGAAGAAAACTTAAAACTTACTCAGTTTTTGGAGGCGTTACGGGCAGAGAATGATACTCTCAGAAAATCTCTCTCCGAAGCTCCTCTAGGCTTCCCGTCCTTGCTGGAAGCTCTCAGGCAATATGACTTTCAGCATGACAGACATCTGGCATACTGGCTGAAGACTAAATCTCACCCTGCATACACTGCCGCAGAAGTAGTCAGAATCGAAACCAAAAAACGCCGTGATGCTGAATCTGTTCTACGCAGGACAAGGTTGCTGCTGGAATACTACTTCAGCATTTTCCCGGATGTTCAAGAGTTCAGCGAAGCTTCTGCAGAACAATCCGCTGTTCAGACGGAAGCATCATCCCCAGACAATAGCGTGGACACTGCCAGATATTACTTAAGCAGTGAGGAGTATTCCAAACTGTCAATCACCCAGCGAAACCAACTGGCTCTGGACAGATTTTGGTCCGCAAGAAAGTCAAGACACCTCATAGGCAGACTTTACGAGCAATATATAGGCTGGCTCTATGAACATGACGGCTGGCTGGTAGAATATTTCGGAATCAGTGAAGGTTTCTCCGACTTGGGACGCGATCTCATCTGCCACAAAGACAACACAACACTGATAGTCCAGTGCAAAAACTGGTCAAAATCCAAGCGTATCTATGAGAAGCACATTTTCCAGCTGTTCGGCACAACGTACGAATACATGAAGAATAATCCGTTCGAGGAAGTACACGGAGTATTCTTTACATCAACACAGTTATCCGGATTGGCCCGGTCATTCGCTGGAGAGTTTCACATAGAGCTGCATGAAGAGTTTGAACTAAAACGCTTTCCGATAATCAAGTGCAACATAGGGCGTGAAGGAGAGAAAATCTATCACCTGCCGTTCGACCAGCAGTATTACACCACGAGAATCAAGCCTAAAGACGGAGATTTGTACTGCTCAACTGTAGCTGAAGCAGAGTCTCTAGGCTTCCGCAGAGCATACCGCTGGCACGGCAGCAGGGAAGATTAAGGCTTACCTCTTCCAAGTAAAACTGTCGGGAAAGAACACTGCAAGCCTCTGCACAATCAGTCCTGCGCACAGGCTCTTCACGATGTCGCCGGGAAGGGGCATAAGCACAAAGTACATCAGCAGTGTCTTAGCTCCGAGCTCGTTGCCTAGATAGTATTTCGACATCACATAGTAGTACGGAATCCCGAACGCATAAATCACCGCAATTCCAGCAAGCGCACC
This sequence comes from Synergistaceae bacterium, assembly GCA_017450125.1. Lineage (NCBI taxonomy): Bacteria > Thermotogati > Synergistota > Synergistia > Synergistales > Synergistaceae > Synergistaceae bacterium. The sequence goes on from JAFSWZ010000034.1 coordinate 103,262, forward strand.
CAGAAACCACGTCCGCCAGCACGGTCTGAACTTCTCCGCCACGTACCCCGCAAGCCACGCGCCCGGAATGAACCCGACAATGTAGCCGAACGTCGGATTAAGCACCGAGCCCGTGAACACAGGAAGTCCGATAAGCCCCGCCGCAACGTACACGCACACAGCCACAGCCCCGAACTTTGCACCGAGCACAAGCCCAGACAGAACCACAAACAGCGTCTGCAGGGTCAAGGGCAGAAGCGGAGTCGGAATCTTGATGTGCGTTCCTATGGCGATAAGTGCCGCGAAAAGTGCACAGAGCGTCAGTTGTCTTGTAGTAGTCATTAATTCATCTCCTCTGGTCTCACCATGAAGACTTCTCCGCTCCTCAACGTCTCGAGTTTTCCGGCATAGTTCAGAATCACTAACCCTCCGGCATCATCAATCCCCTCAACGCAGCCCGTGCACTTGGCCTCACCCTTCATGAACGTTATGTGCTTCCCGATGAGGATTGAGCGTTCACGGTAGGCATTGATGAGGGACGGAGCTTCGAGGTTCTCCGCAAAGTCCATGATGTAATCAGCGACACGTGCGCAGAGTTCGTCCCTCCCGAAAGACGGAGCTTCGCTGTCGAAGATTGAGCCCGCTGTCTCGACGGAAAACTTGTGCGCTGAAACGTTGATGCCTATTCCAGTAACAACGCTGTCTATCTCTCCGTTCTCGAAGTTCGTAACAGCTTCCGTGAGTATGCCGGTTATCTTCCTGCCCCTGAAGAATATATCGTTGACCCACTTTATCCCGAGTTTTCCGCGAGCTTCAGGGTAAAGGTCCTCTACAGCAAGGCACACAGCCACCGCGTCAGCAATCGTAATCATCTGGAAGTGTTCAGCATCAACGTCAGGCTTCAGGATAAGCGTCATGTACAGACCTGTTCCTGCAGGAGACTCGAACGTATGCCCGTGCCTCCCTCTTCCGGCTGTCTGTCGGTCTGCCGCAACAAGAGTCCCGTGTTCTGCTCCGGCCATTGCGAGCTTCTTTGCGTAGTTGTTCGTGGAATCGACTTCCGCGAGACAGATTACACGGCTTATGCGCGAACCCTCCTTCAGGTTCAGCAGGATACCTGACTCCGTGAGTGCGCCGCTTTGGGTTACCAGCTTATAGCCCTTGTTCGTTACGGCCTCGATGACGTGCCCGTCCTTGCGCAGCGAGTCTATAGCCTTCCACACGGCGGCTCTCGTAACTCCGAACGTCTCGGCAATAGATTCGCCAGACACAAATTCTCCCCTCTTGTCATTGAGGAGGCGTAATAGTTTAGTCTTCATGATGCGGATAGTTATAGCACATCGAACCCGAAACTGTAAACCATAAATTTTTCTGCGGTTGACAATGATATACAGCTTGCACAAAGATTGCAGTTACGGTTATAATCTGGCTATCCCGTATCTTTTATGTTAAGGAGTGTTCAGAAATATGGCACTTGCTGCTAATCTGCGAATGCTGAGGAAGAAAGCAGGCCTCACACAGATTGAGCTTGCGGAAAAAGTCGGCGTGTCTATCGCTACGTTACGGCGTTGGGAGTCCGGCGAGACAGCACCCAACGGAACGCGCATCATCGAGCTAGCGAACCTGCTGAAAGTTTCGCCCGACGAGATAATCAACGACGCAGAGAACTATCAGATGAGCAAAGCTGCCCTGCTTTACCCTGTACATGAAGCCAGCAACGGAATGCTGGTATTTGAGGGGGAAGGCACAAGGATAGAGCTTCCCCCGACAGAACAAGGTTACGAACTCTTCCGTCAGCTCATCCAGAACCTGATGGAGCGGAAGAAGGAACTTCGCGAGCAGATTCAGGAGAAGTCTTAGCAGGCGTAATCCTGAGATGTCCCGTTTGCGAGCTGCTCGATGTTGCTCATCACCTGAGTGCTGAGACCCATAGCTTTGCCGAGTTTGGCGAGGTACTTGCGCTCTGCGTCGGTATCAACGTTAATCGCCATAAGAGAAGCCGAGTAGACTTCTGCGGCGAGTTCGGGACGGCCTTTGACTGCAGCGACAATCTTTGTGGTCTCCATAGGCCCCTGAAGCTTCTGGATGACGTAATTCATTCCGTCCTGACCGAGACCGTTCTTCTTGAGGCTGCTGGTTATGCGCTGGAACTCGTCAGCGTCAACCTGTCCATCTGCTTTTGCCGCGTCAATCATTGCCGTGATGATTATCTCCGCGTCGTTGGCCTGCTGCTGGGGCGTGGTCTGAACGTAGGGCTGTGCACTTGCTGATGAAGCAGAGGCCGAGCTTCCGCCCATTGAACCCCTGAGAGCCTTGTAGGCCATCATTCCGAGAAGCCCCATCATTCCGCCGCCGAGTGTGTTTGCGGTTGTGCTCTCAGAGCCGCCCATAAGTGCACCGAGAAGCGCACCGATTCCGCCTGCCGCGAGGTTGTCCCCGCCGACTTTGTTCTTGACGGTCTGTCCTGCGCCCATCAGCGAGCTGAGGATGTCCTGAATGCCGCCGCCCGCGTTGGACATTCTGGAGGAGGCTGTGCGTGAGGATGACATGTTGCCCTGAACCATAGAGCCGAGAAGACTCATGAAATCCATAGAAAAATTACTCCCTTCATGTTTAGTGAATGATGGAATGATTGTAGCATGTTCGTGAAAATTTACGGCTTACATAACAATTCTGTAGACATCGTTATGTGCCCAATAACCTTCGTCGTCCTCATACCTTGTATAATCTCTAGGATATTTTCCTTCGTTATCCTTAGCGTATTTGTTCGCCCCGCGCCTCATGAGAATATCTGCTCTTTCTACATCCCCTGCTCCGGCTGCCAAATGCAATGGTGTCCTGCCGGCATTATCCCTAGCGTTTATGTCTGCGCCGTGCCTCAAGAGCAGCTCCATGGTGTCCACGTTACTAGGCCTGAACAAGGGGGTACGTCCGAAATTATCCTTAGCGTTGACATCTGCACCATACTTCAGCAGAAGTTCTACTGTCTTTGTGAGTGGGAGATACCGCGTTTCATACACAATTACGTGCAAAGGTGTCTCGCCGTCATTGTTTCTGGCGTGGACATCTGCACCGTTTATCAATAAAACTTCTGCTGTCTCTGCGTTTCGAGCAAAATGCAAGGGTGTATTTCCCTGTTCGCTCCTAGCATTGATATTAGCACCATTCCTCAGAGCCTCTTCAACTGCTTTGACATCGTCCGACCTGCAGAGTTTCAGGAAATCGGCATCACTCATCGCAGTACGCGGGAGAAGTGCCGCAACACTTTTATGACCCTTAGCCTGTGCAATGTCAAAAGCCGTCTTGCCTTGATCGTCCCTAGCATCGGCCTTAGCACCGTGACTCAGGAGCACTTCCGCAGCGTCTGCGTGGCCGTTCAATGCCGCCCGCATTAAAGCTGTCTCGCCTTCATCGTCTCTGGCGTTGACATTAGCACCGTGCCTCAGAGCCTCTTCTACTGCTTCCGCATCGCCGCTCTGACACAGCTCCAGAAACTCCTCATCACTCATCGCCGGACGCGCAGGCCTCGCAGGTGATGCACTCTGTCTCCTCTGTGCCCTCGAACCTTCAGCACCGTGCTTCAGCAGAACCTTCGCAGTCTCACGGTGTCCTCCGGCCTTCGCCATCCGCAAGGGCGTGTCCCCGTCGGACGTCTCCGCGTTGACATCAGCCCCGTACCTCAGCAGCATCTCCGCAATCTCCGCGTATCCGTAGAACGCCGCCACGTGAAGCGGTGTCTTGCCGTACTCGTCCTGAGAGCTCGCGTCCGCACCGTGCTTCAGCAGAACCTCCGCAACCTCCGCGTACCCCTTGCTCACCGCAAAACCCAGTGCCGTAGCACCGATAAAGTCCTTAGCGTCAACCTCTGCACCATACTTCAAGAGTACTTCGGCAACATCAGGGTTTCCGCTGTTTGCCGACTCGTGAAGTGCCGTCGAGCCGAACTCGTCGCAAGCGTTTGCATCTGCGCCGTTCTTCAGAGCTTCTTCGACCGCCCTAGCATCCCCCGAACTGCACAGCTCCAAGAACTCATCATCACTCATCGCTTCCACGACTACGGGTGCTGAACTCACCTCGAGGCCGAGAACGCCCGCTATCATGTTCACGAACTTCACAGCTACGTCCTCAGGAATGTAGTTGTCCGTCAGCTTGCTCTTCTCCGCGAAAATCCTCCGCCGTAGCTCATCTCCTGACGTACCGGCCTGTTTGAGCTTCACCAACGCCTTCATAATGCCTTCACGCGACATCATGTTCAGCATCGAGTAATCCCCTTTGTGCGACGAGGGGCTGAAGAAGTCAGGCAGAAGGCTCATGATGTCTTCCTTGCCAGCTGTTTTCCCCTGTCCCGCGAGAATCTCTATCCCGAATTTGCCGGTGAGATACCGTAACACGCTCTCCAGATCATCCTTGTCGAAGTCCTGCAATTCTGTTACCTCCTGAACGTTGAGACTGCACACGATTATATCAGCCGTTTGTGATACAATCAGCGCATCCAACATTTATTCTTTCAGGGAGGTATTCTCGTGAAAAAGTTAGTGTGTGCAGTTCTCGCAGCTGTACTGGTGCTCAGCTGTGCGGCGTTCGCATCCGCAGAGTGGAAGTTCGAGCGCAAAATCTCCATCGTCTGCCCTTGGGGTGTCGGCGGCGGTGCTGACTCTACCCTCCGGCCTATGGCTAACCTTCTGAAGCCCATTCTCGGCCAAGAAGTCGAAGTAATGAACGTTACCGGCGGAAACGGCGTTACTGCAGTCGAGTACGTCTACAAGCAGCCCGCAGACGGCTATACGTTCATGCTCGGGACGCAGAGCCTGTTCATGCAGGACATTCAGGGCACAACGTCAATGAACTTCAAGGAAGAGTTCATTCCTGTAGCGCGCCTCGTACACGCAATCAACGTCATCACCGCGTCAAAGAAGGCAATGGACAGGAAGGGCTACAAGACGTTCTCCGAGATGAGGGAGTACGTAACCAAGAATCCCTTTGAGGTCAGCGTAGGAATGCTCACGAGCACGGGGCTTGACGGTGCGTCGCTGAAGCAGGCTCTCGAAGGCCTCGACATTCTGGACGTGTCCTATCCTTCCGGCAGTGAGATGAACTCTGCGCTTGTCGGCGGGCACATTGACATCATGGTAACCGGCACGGACGAAATAGAGGGTCTCATTGCGGCCGGTGATGTCGTTCCTCTTCTGACGCTCGCGGAAAACAGGATGAAGCGTTATCCCGACGTAGAATGCTCCGTAGAGCTGGGCATAAACTCAGTACTTGGCCCGGCAAGAGGAATCTTCGCGAAGAAGGGCACTCCTCAGGAAGCCATTGATGCACTTGTTGCGGCAATCGAGCAGGCCTCTAAAGACCCGCAGTGGCAGGCGTTCCTCGTTCAGGGATGCTACGACGAGAGGCCGGGTTTCGCAGGACCTGCAGAGTACGCGGCGGACTGCGAGACAGACTATAAGCTCCTCAGCGATTACCTGAAGGCTGAAGGCGTAATGAAGAAAGATTACTACGCGAAATAGTATGAAGTGAAACTGCGGGGTGTGTAGTCATGCCCCGTTTTTTTCTGCAAAGGAGAAATCTACAGTGTTCGAATTAATCTGCAACATTCTTCTGTGGTTAGGGCTTCTGTACGCGTACTTCTTCAACGTGCTCGAAGCTCCCATTCCCGACAGGACAGCAAGGAATCCCTACACCTTAAAGCCCGACATCTGGCCTAAGGCAATAATCATCCTCCTGCTGGTCTGCATCGCAATCAACATCTTCAACATCATCCGCAAGAACAAGGGCAACCCTGATTTCACGTTCGCATCAATGTTCGACATCAGAGTCAGACGCTGGCTCGGCATCGTCCTCATTGTCGCCGCAAGTTTCGTCCTTGAACCCTTCGGCTACATGCTGACGTGCTTCCTCGTGCTGTTCCTCTACGGCCTTCTTCTCGGACAGACGCACGTGATAAGGCTGTTCGTGTTCTCCGTAGTGATTACGTTCGTGCTCTACATCGTGTTCAGCGTGTTATTGGCGGTCAACCTTCCGCGCGGTACAATCCCGGAACTGCGGAACTTCTCGCTGTACATTGAGAGCCTCGTCTCTGCGGCCAAGTCCGCGATAATGTAGGAGGTGCATGAATCATGTCAACATGGGAATTATTCACTAACGGTTTCAGCGTGCTCATGGATCCCTACACGTTCTTGATGGTCGTGTTCGCCATCGTTGTGGGCACGATCTTCGGGGCACTTCCCGGCGTGAGCGCGACAATGGCTGTAGCACTCGGACTGCCCTTCACCTACTCGATGCAGCCGATACCCGCGATCGTGTTTCTCGTTGCTGTGTACTGCTCGTCGATAACGGGCGGGAGCATCACTGCAATACTCTTCAAGATTCCCGGCGTTCCTTCGAGCGCGCCTACAACGTTTGACGGCTACCCGATGGCACAGCGCGGAGAAGCGGGCAAGGCACTCGGCATAGCGTTAGGTTCTTCCGCAATCGGAGGCCTCGTGTCTGCTCTGGCAATGCTCACGCTCTCTCCCCAGCTCACACAGGCGGCACTGTCCTTCAGCCCGTCAGACATTTTCGCGATTACGTTTATGGGACTGTCGATTCTTACGTGCCTCGACAGCAAAAACATTCTCCGTACGCTGATTTCAGGACTGCTCGGATTGCTTCTCGCGTGCGTAGGCCAAGACCCGATGTACGCTGTCCAGCGTCTTACTTTCGGGAGCGGCGAGCTCATCGCGGGGCTGGAGATGATTCCTGTCCTGATAGGAATATTCGCGGTTACGGAAGTCCTCAAACAAACGAAGGTAGCGGACAGACTTTCGGCGGACAAAGGAACTGCGAGCGTCAACACCAAGATGCCTTCTTGGCGCGAATGGTGGGGCATAAAGTGGCTGTTAGCTCGGTGCTCAATCATCGGTACAATCATCGGCATTCTTCCCGGAGCAGGCGCAACAATCGCATCATTCCTGTGCTACTCGACTGAGACGAAGCTCTCGAAGCACCCTGAGAAGTTCGGGACGGGCATCATCGACGGAGTAGCTGCCTCCGAGACGGCGAACAATGCCGCAACGGGCGGAGCAATGGTGCCGCTTCTGTCTCTGGGTATTCCGGGAGGGAACGCCGCCGCAGTCATGATGAGCGCGCTCGTGTTGAAGGGCGTACAGCTCGGGCCTCTGCTCCTCGTCAATCAGCCGCAGTACCTCAGCGCAACATTCGCATCAATGGTCGTAACCAATATCCTCATGGTCATTGTGGCAATCGGAATCGCTAAGGTGTTCGCGCAGATTCTCGCCGTGCCGTATTCGTATCTCGGCCCGATAATCATAATGCTCGCGATAATCGGTTCTTACGCAACGAACATGAGCATAGCTGACGTAAAGATTATGGCGATTGCGGGAGTTCTTGGTCTGGTGATTTCTGCCTGCCACTTCAACAGTGCGGCACTGATTCTGGGTCTGGTGCTCGGTGTAATCTGCGAGGGTAATTTTTCACGGGCGTACACGATTTCGCGCGCCAACCTCGTGAACATGTTTGCGCGTCCTGTCGCCGGGACGTTAATGGTAGTGAGTATCGTGCTTCTGGTCTGGCCGATAGTTTCGGGGCTGTTCAAGAAGAAAGAAGGCTAGCATTAACGGTGTGCCTCTCCTGAAGATTCGGGGGAGGCATTTTTACGGCACAATACGCGTATTCCCATTTCAACGGGCTGTGATAAAATTTCAGTCAATCCATACCATAACATTCAACAGATATTCACACGTGCACCACAAATTTTGCAGGAGGTGTTTGTTCACATGGAGTTAAAAGCGGTGGGAACTGCCGGAACTCTGGAGTCAAGCGACGTAATGATTACGCTTGAACCCACGACGAGCGGCGGTATCGATTTGTCGCTTGAGAGCTCTGTACTCAACCAGTACGGCCGCCAGATCAAGGCACAGGTGCTGGCTTCGCTCGAAAGGCTCGGCGTGAAGAACGCAAAAGTTATCGTCAACGATCACGGTGCTCTTGACTGCACCATCAAAGCCCGCGTTGAGTGCGCATTCTACAGGGGATGCGGCATCGACATGGACGGCAAGTTCGACTGGGGAGGAGTGATCCGCTAATGAGTATACCGAGACCAAAGCCGGAGAGATTCCGTCTCCGCAGAACAATGATGTTCATGAACGCCCAGAAGCCCGGCCTCATCAAGGATGCGTACATTTACGGCGCAGACAGCATCATGCTCGACCTTGAAGACGCTGTAGCAGAGAACCAGAAGGACAGCGCGCGCTTCTCCCTCTACCATGCTCTGAAAGAAATCGATTACGGTGATACAGAAGTCATCGTGAGAATCAACGGCCTTGACACTCCGCACTGGAGGGAAGACATCAGGGTATGCGTTGCCGGCGGAGCAGACGGAATCCGTATCGCGAAGACCGAATCGGCAAAGGATGTCCAGATTGTTGACGAGGCAGTTACCGAAGCAGAGAAAGAATTTGGCGTTGAAGTAGGACGTACGCTCCTCATGGCGGCACTCGAGAGCCCGAAGGGAGTCCTTAACGCCGTAGAGATCTGCGCGGCCTCCCCGAGACTGTTCGGCGTGGCACTTTCCGGCGGAGACTACAGGAAGTGTATGCAGGTCAAAGTCATTCCCGGCGGAATCGAGATGCTGTTTGCACGCGGCTTCATGCTCAACGCGGCAAGAGCGGCAGGCATCCAGTGCTTCGATACGGTGTTCACGAACCTGAACGATGACGAGGGCTTCAGGGCAGAGGTTAAGCAGAATGTGGAGATGGGCTTTGACGGAAAGTCGCTCATCAACCCGAAGCAGATACCGATAGTCCACGAGATGCTTGCTCCGACGCAGAAGGAGATAGCGGAGGCCGAGAAGATAGTCCGTGCATTCCGTGAACAGGCGGACAAGGGAGTCGGAGTCTTCACGCTCGACAACGGCAAGATGATAGACATAGCCTTTGTGCCCGGCGCAGAACGCGTAATCCGGCTCGCGAAGGCCAGCGGAATTTACGAGGGGGATCTTTAATCATGAAGAACGCAGTAGGCAGAGAGATACCCGAAGAAGCATTAGCAGTACAGCTCCGTAACGGCAGGAAGTATGAGCCGTATCAGGGCAAGGGTTACAGGGACGGAAAGTACATCAAGAAGGCCGGCCCTACGAGCAAGATTTACGAGAACCCTCAGGAGAGCAAGCTCCTTCCGTCGATCCGTGATGCAGTTATTGCTTGCGGAATCAGGGACGGAATGACAGTATCCTTCCACCACCATTTCAGGAACGGTGATTACATCGTCAACATGGTCATGAAGGAGATTGTAGAGCTGGGCATCAAGGACATCACGATAGCGGCATCAAGTCTCGGAGACGCTCACGACCCGATAGCCGAATACATCGAGCAGGGAATCGTAACGGGCATCCAGACATCAGGAATACGCGGAAAGATGGGCGATGTCGTTTCTCACGGCAAGCTGAAGACACCGGCAATCCTGCGCTCGCACGGCGGACGTGTCAGGGCAATCGAGGAAGGCGACGTACACATTGATGTAGCGTTCATCGGTGCACCGACCTCCGACGAATACGGCAACGCACGCGCGCTCGGCGGAAAGGGAGACTGCGGAGTCCTCTCCTATGCAGTGCCCGACTCAGAGTACGCGGATAAAGTCGTAGTCATCACTGATACGCTCGTTCCTTACCCGAACTTCCCGCCCAGCATTCACGGCGTAAATGTTGATTACGTTGTGAAGGTCGACGAGATCGGCAACCCGAAGAAGATTGCTTCTGCGGCGGCACGCATGACCCAGAACCCCAGAGACCTCATGATGGCCGAGAACACCGCAAAAGTTATCGCGGCATGTCCGTGGTTCAAGGAGGGCTTCAGCTTCCAGACAGGCGCAGGCGGTCCCTCACTCGCTGTGAACAGATTCCTTGAGCCCTTCATGGACGAGCGCGGAATCAAAATGGCGTGGGCAATCGGCGGAATCACTTCGGCAATCTGCGAGCTCCAGCGCAAGGGCAAAGTAGGGAAGATTATCGACGTTCAGGACTTCGACACCGGCGCAATCGAGGACATCAGGACGAACCCCAACCACTTCGAGATGACAGCCAGCGAGTACGCGAACCCCGCGAACAAGGGAGCGTTCGTGAACAAGCTGGACTTCGTGGTCTTGGCCGCGCTCGAGGTTGATATTGACTTCAACGTCAACGTTATCACGGGCTCTGACGGAGTACTCAGGGGAGCACCGGGCGGACACCCCGACACTGCGGAAGGCGCGAAGTGCTGCGTAATCGTTACCCCGCTCACGAGGGGCAGGATGGCGACGATCTGCGAGCATGTTGTTACGGTAACGACACCGGGCGACTGCGTTGATGTTGTGGTTACGGATTACGGCATTGCGGTCAACCCTGCACGCAAGGACATCATCGAGGCACTCGACAAAGCCGGAATCAAGCACGTACCCATCAAGGAACTTCAGGAGAAAGCGTATTCGCTCGTCGGAAAGCCTGACGACCTGCAGTGGAAGGATAAGGTAGTGGCGATTCTTGAGGCGCGCGACGGAACGATACTTGACGTTGTGCGGGAGATAAAGCCTTACGAGGTCTAAGAAGAGTTGTTATCCCTCCTGAAACATGGAGGGAATTTCTTTGCGCTGTCATTAGAGGCCATAAATCGCAAAGATAATCAACCGTAAGCATTATCAGGACAAATCAGCTCCGTGAAACTATAATCACTCACAAATTTTTCACGAGGAGCTGACTTCATGAAACACGTCATAAAAATTGTAATCGGCATTCTCATAATTGCCGGAATATACTACGGCCTTAACACTTTCCGAGAGAACAGCACTCCCGAACCAGAACCCGAAATCGTCCGACCGGTCAGAACTGTAACACTGAGCGGAGGAGCGGGGTCATTCAGGCGCAGATACTTCGGGACAGTTCAGGGCGGCAGACGCGCAGATTTGTCGTTCAGGGTCTCGGGAACGCTCAGGAGGATTTACGTCGACAAGGGAGCATCAGTGAGAAGAGGTACTCTTCTTGCGACGCTTGACCCGCGGGACTTCAACACGAACATCAAGCAGGCACAGAGCGCGCTCTCTCAGGCACAGGCTCAGCACGAGAACGCAAAAGCAGACTTCAAGCGTTATGAGAATCTCTACAAGCAGAAGGTTATAGCCCGCGCACAGTACGACAGCTACAAGACACAGCTTGACGTAGCGCAGTCCGCAGTGAACTCCGCACAAGCGAACCTCAAGAGTGCACGTGATGCCCTCAAGGATACGGAGCTCCGCGCACCGTTCGACGGAATAATAGCCGACAGGAAGGCCGAGAACTTTCAGGACATTACGGCGAAGGAGACAATCTTCAGCCTTCAGGACTTGAGCAGCCTAGAGATTGTGTTCAACATTCCCGACAACGATATACTTCTTGCGCCGATACCCAGAGTTAGGAGCATTGACGACCTCCGCAGAAACTCTAACCTGTTCACGATGAATGCACGTTTTGACGCGATACCGGATCGAGTTTTCCCGCTCGCACTGAAGGAGATTGCGACACAGGCAACGGCCGCGAACACGTACCCTGTTACCGCGACAATGTCCCAGCAGAAAGACATACGTATCCTGCCGGGAATGGCCGTAACGGTTGAGGTGGCGTTTGCGGGCGAAGATGATGCTGTTGAGGAGAGAGACAGCTACCTTGTGCCGTCGACAGCAATTCTCAGCGAGGGAGGAAGTAATTACGTGTGGAGGTTCGCAGTCGGCCAAGTGTCGCGCGTACCCGTGAACGTCGGACAGATGCACAATGACGGCACAATAGAGATTGAGGGGAAGACGCTCAGCAATGGTGATGTCATCGTTACGGCAGGCGTATACTTCCTTCACGAAGGCCAGCGCGTGAGGCTTCAGGAGGATTAGCACATGGACATAGCAAGAGCAAGCATACAGCGTTACCGTGTCGTGATATTCATCTGCCTTCTGACGCTGGTAGGGGGAGTGATGGCGTACTTCGAGATCGGCAAGCTCGAAGACCCGTCATTCACCATAAAGACCGCCGTAGTCTCCGCTGTGTATCCGGGAGCAAGCGCGTACGAGGTTGAACAGGAAGTAACCTCGCGCCTTGAAGACGCGATTCAGGCAATGGGTGAGGTCGATGTCATACGTTCGCGTTCAACACCCGGCCTCGCAATAATCTACGTGGACATCAAGGACGAATACTCCTCAAGCGAGCTTCCGCAGGTGTGGGACAAGCTCCGCCAGAAGGTCAACGACGAGCAGGTCTACATGCCTTCAGGAGTAACTGTTCTGGTCAACAACGACTTCGGGGAAGTTTACGGCCAATACTATGCATTAGTAGGGGACGGCTACACGATGAAGGAGCTGTACGATTACGCGGACTTCCTCAAGAAAAATCTTGTGCTCGTTAAGGATGTCGCAAGAGTAGAGATTCTCGGAGAGCAGACGGAAGCAATCTATATCGAGTTCTCAGCCTCCAGAATGTCCGCGCTCGGAATATCCCCAGAAGCAATCTTCGGCGTGCTCAACCAGCAGAACACTTTATCCGAGACCGGCAGCATCACTCTGGGCAGCAGGTATATACGCGTCTCCCCGACAAGCGCGATATTCTCCGTCGACGACATAGCGGACTTAGTTATAGGCGGAACAGGAGGAAACCTTACGCGCCTCCGCGATGTTGCGACGGTCAGAAGGGATTACGAAGAACCTCAGAGCTTCAAGCTGAAGTTCAACGGTCGCCCCGCGCTCGCAATAGGCATCTCTACTGTCGAGGGCGGCAACGTCGTGAACATGGGACGTGCAGTCTCCGCGAGGCTGAAGGAGTTAGAGGCTTTCCGTCCCGTCGGAATTGAGCTGACCCCGATATACATGCAGTCCGAACAGGTTATAAAGTCCATCAGCGACTTCATTGTCAACCTTCTCGAATCGCTGGCTATCGTCGTCGGAGTCCTGCTCGTGTTTATGGGGCTGCGTTCCGGGCTGATTATCGGGCTTGTGCTGCTGATCACTGTGGCCGGAACGTTCATCATCATGAACCAGATGGGAATAACCCTGCAGATTGTCTCTCTCGCGGCACTGATTATCGCGCTGGGTTCTCTCGTCGACAACGGAATAGTTGTAGCTGAAGGTATGCTCGTAGGCACTGAGCGCGGAATGTCCATTGAAGATGCGGCCTCTGACTCGGTGAACGGCTCGATATGGGCGATGCTCGGCGGAACATTCATTGCGGTGCTGGCATTCGTACCTGCAGGGCTCTCGGCTACGCAGACAGGCGAATACCTGCAGAGCCTCTTTCAGGTTGTCGCAATCTCAATGATGCTGAGCTGGTTTGCCGCACTGATTGCCGCTCCTGCACTGGGAAAGGTCATGCTGAAGCCCTCGAAGCAGGAAGGAGACCCCTACGGCGGGTTCTTGTTCCGTGCGTACAGGGCGTTCCTTGAGCTGTGCCTGCGTAACAGGTTCACGGTTCTGGCTGTCATCATCGCGGTGTTCGTGTTCTCAATGATGGTGTTCTGGGAGATGCCCACGTCGTTTTTCCCTGACAATGATACTGTGTATTACACCGTCGACTTGTATTCGCCCGAAGGTACGTCGCTGAATGCTCAGGAAGAAGTCACGCAGAAACTAGCCGCCCACATACAAGCTCAGCCCGGCGTGAAGAACATAACGCAGTTCGTGGGAGGAGGCGGCCTGAGGTTCACGTTGACCTACAACCCGCCGGAAGACGACACATCATTTTCACAGCTCCTTGTTGAGACGGAGGACGGGAAATTTACGCGCCCATCACTTCTTGACACACAGGCATATATCGATGAATTGCCGGAACTTCAAGGAGTCTGCAAGCTGTTTGCGCGCGGGGGTGATGCTGAAGAGAAAATCGGCCTTAGAATCTACGGCTCTGACCCTGCGACATTGAGGAGGATTGCTGGGCAGGTCATGGCGATAATGGAGAAAGACCCTGCGAGCCAGTTCATACGCACGGACTGGCGCGAGCCTGTGGAAGTTATACATCCCGTGCTCTTCAAGGATCAGATGCAAAGTCTCGGCCTGACCCGACCGGCAATCAACCAGGCGATACTCACGGCAACGACTGGTGCGGCTGTCGGAGCTTTCAGGGACGGGGACAAATCGTTAGCCATACTTGCGGCCTTCACCCCAGAAGAACGCAACAGGATAGACGTTCTCTCGTCGCTTCTGGTGTGGGCACCTGCTGCCGGTAAATCCGTCCCGCTGGGTACAGTGTTCTCGAGCCTTGAGACAGCTTTTGAGGACAACATAATAATACGCAGGGACAGAAGCAGAATGATAACGGCCAAGAGTGAAGTCAAGTTCGGGATGAATGCTGATGCTATGCTGGAGAGGATTACGCCGGAGATTGAGGCACTGAAGCTTCCGTTCGGCTATCACGTTGAATGGGGAGGCGAGAAGGAAGAGGACGACGAGGCTATGGATGGCATGGCTGTAGCTTTTCCTCCGGCGATACTGATAATGTTCATCATCATGATTTTCCTGTTCAACGGATTCCGTCAGACTGTGATAATCTTCCTGTCCCTGCCGCTGATTCTTATAGGCATTGTTCTGGGCTTGTGGGTTATGGGAATGGACGTGAGCTTCTTGGCGATGGTCGGTCTGTTGTCACTGGTGGGGATGCTGGCCAAGAACTCGATAGTCCTGCTAGATCAGGTGAGCGCGGATTTTGCGGCCGGACGCGACAAGTATGAAGCCATCGTTGAGGACGGAATATCACGCTTGAGGCCTGTAGCTATGTCTGCACTCACTACGGTGCTCGGAATGATTCCGCTGGTTTGGGATGTGATGTTCGGGCCGATGGCTGTAACGATTATGGCGGGCTTGACGGTGAGCACGGTGCTTACGCTGCTGGTTATTCCTGTTATGACCGCAATAGCGTACAACGTGAAGTGTCCTGAACCTGACGACGAAGAAGACGAGTAACAAAAAAGGGGGCTGGTGTCCCCCTTGCTTTTTGTCGCAATACTGTGGCTAACTGTGAGATATTCTCTCCTTAATCGCTGAGACATGTTTCATAACTGCATCAAGGGCAGCCTGTTCCAAGAGTCCTCCTGTTTCTTTGCTGTAACCGCCGATAAAGAAGCCCCTGTAATTGGCTGAAGCTCCCTTTGAGGTCTGCTTGTAACTTCCTGTTTGTCTTGCAGTATAAACTATCTCGCCTGTGGAGCTGTCGACTATCCTGATGTGGATGACCACATATGCAGTCTTGGACTGGGTTGCTATTCCGAGAATAGGGATTACGACTCCCGAGCCTTTCTCGTAGTATTTGCAGAACATGATTGACCCCATCATGTGGTACTGGATGCCCTTCATCTTTCCTACACTAGGTGCTGTTGAGGGGTCTACCAAGCCAGACTGCCCGATATTGACTTCTCGGCCAAGATAATCGTCGAAATGTTCACGTTCCATCAGAGCAAAGAGATGTGTATTGCCCAGTTCGTCAATCATAAGGTCCGTTATTGCTGAGGCGGTCTTCTTGCCAATATCGCACTTGTCATCAAGCGTACGGACTGCCAATCTTAGCTTAGTGTCTGCGAGGTGCAGGGGATTGGCTTTTCGTTCCTCGCTCTTGTCCTCGACGTCAAGAACGGCGAGTCGCGGTTTTGGTGGAGTTGCGGGCGTGGGGGGAGTCGTTGCGACAGCTGGAGCAGAGGGCTTCTGCTGAGTTTCGAGCCTTGCGAGGGCTTCTTGTGCCTTCTTGTTGCCTTTAGCCGCTGACTGACGGTAATATTCCATCGCCTTACGCAAATCCCTGCTTGTGTTTATACCGTTCTCGTACATATGACCAAGATTATTCAAGCCATAGTGGTCGCCTCCCTCTGCCGCTTTCGTGTACCAGTAGAAAGCCTGCTTATAGTCAAACTTCACCCAGAGGCCTTGTTCATAAAACCAGCCAAGCTGATTGAATGACCTAGCAATACCACGCTCTGCTCCCTTTGTGTAATACTCAAAGGCCTTTCTGTAATCTACCTTGACTCCTAATGCTTCTTGATACATCCACCCGAGATTGTGGAAAGCCCAGCCATAATTCTGAGCGGCAGCTTTCTCGTACCATTCGCGGGCTTTTCTGTAGTCCTGCGCTACTCCGTCGCCTGTCTGATACATCCGGCCAACCCGAAACTGTGCGTAAATATCTCCGTTCCTAGCTCGTTTCATCAGAACATTGAAGTCATCGCCGAATGCTGAACACGCCAGAAGCATCACCAGCACCACCGCCGCGAACCGCATCTTCCTCACGCACATTCACTCCTTCCCGGAATTTCCCGCGCCGCCTGCACCTCTACAGATCCAGATTAATGATTGCGGATACGTGCTTCACTACGGCGTTTCGGGTTGCCTCCTGCAGAAGACCTCCCGCCCTCTTGCTGTACCCTCCGATAAAGAAGCCCTTGTAGGACGCTCCTCCGCCCTTCGAAACCTGCTTGGCTTCGCCGTACTGGTTGTTGGCGTAGATTATCTCGCCGGTCGAGTTGTCGATTATCATGAGGTCTATGACTACGTAGGCGGTCTTGGCCTCAGTCGCTACCCCGATGATGGGAAGCACCATCCCAGCACCTTTCTCGGTGTAGTAGTAGAGCGTGATTGACCCCGTCATGGTGTACTGAAGCCCCTTGAGCTTGCCGACAGCAGGAGCAGTCTTCGCGTCAACAAGGCCGGACTGTCCCATCTTGATCTCTGTGCCGATGTAGTCGTCGAAGCGTTTGCCTCGAAGCATGACGGTGAACTCGTCGGTCTTCATCAGCTCGGTTATCATCATGTCCGTTATCGCGTCAGCAGGAGCTTTTCCGTCCTCGCTTCTGTCCTCAAACTCACGGACTGCCAGTCTTGGCTTGGGACGCGAATCGTCATCGGTCTTGGCCTTTTGTGCAGTAGGTGTCGGCTTTGACGGAGTTTTTGTGGGCGCAGGAGCAGGTGCAGGTGTCGGAGTTCTTGCAGGTGCAGGCGCAGGCTCAGGCGTTCTCACGGGTGCGGGCGCAGGCTCAGGCGTTCTCGCGGGAGGTGCGGGCGGAGTTGGCTCAACCGTAACCTGAGGGGGATTGCTGGCGTACGTCGGCTTTCCGGGAACATTCCGTGAACCGTCCAGCCTTGCGATAGCTTCTCTCGCATCCTCATTGCCGCGACTTGCGGACTTCCCGTAGTATTCGCGTGCCTTGTTGATGTCCGGGTACACTCCTTCTCCGAACTCGTACATCCAGCCGAGACTGAAGAGCGCGTGCTCGTTGTTCCTCGAGGCGGCCTTCTCGTACCATTCACGAGCCTTGTCGAAGTCCTGCCTCACTCCGTTGCCGAAACGGTAGAGGTCGCCCAGATTGTTCTGTGCCATGTCGTGCTTGCGCATCGCCGCCTTCTGATACCATTCCGCTGCCTTCGTGTAGTTCTTCTCAGTGCCGTCGCCCTCTGCGTACATGCGCCCGACTTCGAACTGTGCGTTGACATCCCCGTGCTGTGCCTTGTCCATGACAGCAAAAAAGCCGCTCCCCACACTCTTAGGACTTTTTGATGTCGTAGAAGCGGCTTTCTTCGAAGAGCTAGGTGCAGGGGTCTTAGGGCGCGCAGGAGCTACGCTTGTGCTTCCCCGCGACGAACCGTAGGGAGGGTTTTGCGGCTGGTAAGCGGCGCGCTGTGGGTTGTTCAGCCTTGCGATGGCGGCTTTCGCATCCTCGTGACCGCGACTTGCGGCTTTCTCGTAGTATTCTTGCGCCTTAGCAAAATCCTGGCGTACACCTTCTCCGGCTTCGTACATCGTGCCAAGATTGTAGAGCGCGTACTGATTGTTCCTCGAGGCAGCTTTTTCGTACCACTCGCGGGCTTTGTCGAAGTCCTGCCTCACTCCGTTGCCGAAACGGTAGAGGTCGCCCAGATTGTTCTGTGCCATGTCGTGCTTGCGCATCGCCGCTTTCTGATACCATTCCGCCGCCTTCGTGTAATTCTTCTCAGTGCCGTCGCCCTCAGCGTACATGCGACCGACTTCGAACTGTGCGTTGACATCCCCGTGCTGTGCCTTGTCCAGAACAGCGAAAAATCCGCTCCCCACGCCCTTAGAGTTCTTTGACGCAAGCGGAGCAGCTTTCTGCCGGGAAACGACAAGAGAAGCCCCGCGCTCTGCCTGAGGGCTGGCAATCCCTGCATTCCCGGCCATATCACCAAACTCAACGCCGAATGCCGCACACGCAAAAAGCACCGGCAACAATGCTGCTGCAAAACATGCCTTCTTCATAGATCCTCACTCCTCCTTATAAGCTAACCCTCTCGTCCTCACTGCGTCAACAAACAAGTAGTCCTTGTCCCTGACCTCAACTATGTACACGTTGCGTTCCGCAGGACGGTGGAGACCGGGCGAAATGTCCAGCACCTGATTCCCGAACGGTATCGACTGCACACGGCTCAAGTTCGCGAGGAGCTGTCCTCTGGGCATATTGTCCACAGGCTGGGGCATCATGTCAACCGCCCTCTTCAGCCACTCGTACAGCGCAACTGCTTTTCCCGCCGCCGCAGGGTCATGGACGGGCATTGCGCGCGTCCTCCACATCATGCGCTTGGTCTCGATGAAACCGCCTTGAGTGTTCAGCAGTATGTTCTGGTCGGCGAAGACCATCCCGCGACACGACAGGTACGTCTTGTCCGGCGCAGAACAGTTCCACAGCCGCCAGTTTGTACGCAGGCGCATGAAGTTCCGCCATATCTCACGCGCTCCCATGCTCCCCATGAACGAGATAACTACTCCGGCCTCTTCTCCCTCGAAGCTCTCGATCTCCTCCGACAGCATAAGGTACGTGTCCCTGACGCTCGCATCTGCCCAGTACGGCATCGGCATGAATCCCGCCTTGTCCATGAGGTCATAGCAGATTTTCGCCTCGCGCTCCTGATTCACGGTGAAACGGCTGGCAGCTAATGCTATGCGCTTCTGGCGGTTGTAGATTGTTTTCGCGTACTCAGTGAACGCCGCTGAACGGTAATCACGGTACAGGTCAAGCGCAAAAACGTTAGATAGCGGACGGCCTCCCCTGTCGATGACTACACTCTCTCCGCCGGAAAGAATCAGAGGCACATCACGGCCTGCCATCCGCGCGACCAACACCCTGTCGAGCTCAGGAAGACCGGCAAAGCTCATCACTGCGATTACGTCCCTGCCGTAGTTCAGCCCGAGCGTCTCGAATGACCTTATGTCGCCGGAAACTTCAGCCCGCAGAAAGTGCACGTCATGCCCGCCTACTCCCGAACTGCTCTCAGAGATTTCGCGCTCGCACCACGCAAGGGCTGTGCTGATGGATTTTCCGGGCTCGGTGTCCCAGCCGCCTGAAGGGGGAATAACAAGAACGTTCCACACCCAGCTGTGAGACTGAGCGCAGAACGCCTCCGTGTTTCCCCAGACTGTCAGGCATAAAACCGCCGCGATAACCGCAAGAAGTTTACGCATGACACATAGGAACGTTATTTGCTCTTGGCCAGCTGCTGGATTACGTCCTGTGTGATGTCCTCTCCGCCGATGAGCACTACGAACTTGTCCAGTACCAGCGTCAGTTTCTTGCGCACGGCAACTTCACGCACTGCCTGCTCGCAGTCCCTGTATATCGGTGCCATCAGCTTCTGCTCTTCCTGCGCAAGCTCCATCCTCTTGGCCTGCACTGCCTGCGCCTTCTTGGCCGTGTCGGTCTCTTTGTCGGCGGCGGCTTTGGCCTCGTTCTCCTTCTGGCGGGCAATGTTCGCTAATTCCTGGCGAACCTGGTTAAGGCGCGGATGGTTGTTGAGGATTTCTCCTCTGTCTACTATGCCTACTGCGGTGGCTGATGATGCGGCGGCGGGTGCTGCTGCCTTCTTCGCGGCGGCAAATGCTGATGTTGCGCTGAACAGAACTGATACTGCGAGTACGACTGCTAATACTTTCTTCATAAGAAATGTATTCCTCCCTTATCTTGCGTCAAATGATTCGTGTTGCATTCTAACATTCACGCTTTGCAAGCAAAAACGTAAAGATTACTAATTAGCCCGTGTGATTATTTTGCGCGCGTCAAGCACCTTCATCAACGGCACTCCGACGAGCCAGCAAGCTCCTGCTTCCCCGAGACCGACATAGAGGCATGTTGCCATGAGCGGCGCAGAGACGAGCACATGAAGCATTACGCCGATGATGACCATGTTCGAGACGACAGGCCAGAGCGCGGCAATCCAGATGTTCCCGGACTTCCGCGAGAGAACTGCGGCAATGAGTGTCGCCAGAGACCCGAACACCATGTCCGGCAGTCCGAACCCTCCGAAGAAGTTCGCGAAGATGCACCCTAAGAACAGTCCCGGTATTGCCTCAGGCAGGCAGAACGGCAGAAGCGTCAGTGCCTCCGAGACTCGGAACTGGACGGGGCCGTACGAGATGGGAGCAAGGCTTATCGTCAGAACCGCGTAGAGTGCTCCGATAAGTGCTCCGCGTGAGATTTTTGCTGTGTTAATCGCTATTCACTCCTTACTGTGATGCTGAGCATTCCTGAATACTGCTCAAGAATTTCTGAGACATCATCGAGCCTGTCGGTGTTCACGTAGAGAGGTTTGGTCTCGTCTCCCGGATCCATCACGAACAGCCCGTTATCCTCAAGAATGTCTATCAATGTTTCGCGCGCTATTTTACCCCTTGTGTCAATCTCTATCATGTATCCGCACGGAGGCATCATGAACTCGTCGCGTTCCCTGAGCTCCTCAGCAAGGAACTTTTCCCAGCCCTGAAGCAGGTATTCAGCCAGCTTGAGCCCAGTCCGCCGGGCTTGTACGAGAACCTTGCGCGGTGTTCTGCTTCCTGCGTACAATGACCTGTACAACATGCTGAAGACCAAGCGGCGTTTATCGTAATCATCACCCCAAAGCTCCAAGTCCAGGTCAACCCACGCAATCAGTGAGACATCGACCTTCTCGACGACATCGAGGCCTGAACGTGTCGCTAGGATCAAGCCCCTGTTGTGCTTGGCGTTCTTGTCGTAGAGCTTCACCTTCGGGTAGTACCTGCTGACAATCTCAGCGAGTGCCTCAATGCCCGGCCTCCTGCCCCTGAAGAATCTGCGCCCGCATTCGCACTTCTCGGGAAGTTCACGGACAGAACCGCACATCGGACACTTCAGGAGCTCTCCTCCGCCGAAGCTCCGCATCACCGAGCCGCAGCGAACGCACTTCAGGACTGCGCCGCACTTCTCGCAGTAGACTTCACGGGCTGTGCCTGTCCTGCTGAGAATCCATACTACATTATTCCCGTGAAGAAGTTCTGTGTACGTCCGCCGTATCAGCGAGAACGTCAGCGGTATTTGCCCGTCGATGCCCTGTGCCTCCTCCTTGCGGCTTCTCCAGATGTCAGCAAGAATGATGTTCCTGCGATCCGGCTTGACGGTCTGCGATGGATGAGCGCGCATGTAGGTTTTCAGCGACGGCATTCGTCCTCCGAGAATCAGCGTCGCCCCGAGAAATGATGCCCTGTGTCCGGCGAGGCTTCGTGCTGAGATTCTGAGGCCGTAAGGAGTGATGTAGTTCGGGCTGTCTTCGTCGTCGACAATGATTTTCTGCGGGGAAAGCGGCGCGGAAACTGCTCCGGCCGTGCCGACAACAACACGGAACTTCTTTGTGTTCACGGCCTCCCAGTCGGACGAACCCTTCCAGAACAGCACGTCATCGGCGGCAATGGTGCGGTAGAACCTCTGCGCGGCTTCCCTTGACGAAAAGAGGATGAGTACACGTTCATCACACTTCATCTCTTCCGCATAAAAATTAACCCGCTCAGCATCAAACGGGTTAAAGTTGTGCACCTCTCTGAACTGCCCGCGTGTCTCGGCAAGATATGGAGGAGCTTCGACACGTTCTCCCGTCCAGAAAATTTTGGGGAGCAGGAAGCGCAAGGCAGTATTCATTCCGCACAGGCATACCTTGCCCGCCCACTTGGCCAAGTCCCAGATGTCCGGGTCAGTCATCAGCCGGTCGTCAATGATGCCTGCCACCGGCTTTATCTCCGCGTCTCCAACGTCCCGCTGTGTTTCACCGAGAACAAACCCCGCGTGAAGACTCCTCTGTACCTCGACAATAACCCTCGCGCCTTCGGGAATGTCCGTGTCCGTGCTGTAGGTCAGAGGCGGCAACGCCATTTCCGGCACGGCAACATCAATGAGCATTCAGCGCGCTCCAGATGTCGAAGGCCGCATCTTCCTTGAGGCCGGAAAAGACCTGCTCGCTGTCATAACTTATCAGGCGCAGAGTGTTTGTGTCCGTCCCGAAGCCCGAGCCCTCAGCAGTAACGTCATTAGCTAGAATGTAGTCGAGGTTCTTGCGGGCGAGTTTTTCCCGCGCGTGCGCAATAACGTCGTCAGTCTCTGCCGCGAAACCTATCAGCACCTGTCCTTCACGCTTGAGCCGCCCTGCTTCTGCGGCAATGTCGGGGTTCTGCACGAGCTCGAGCGTCAGGGTGTCCTTGCCCTCACGCTTGAGCTTCCGCGAGCTGTAGTCCTTAACGCGGTAATCTCCTACTGCGGCGGCCTTCACCACGTAATCAGCCCACGAGAGATTTGCTTTCACCGCATCAAGCATCTCGAGAGCCGACGTAACGTGCTCGACCTTCATTCCCCAGCCGTCAAGTTCAACAGGCCCGGCAACAAGTCTCACGTCCGCGCCCCTGTACCACGCAGAACGTGCCATCGCAAGCCCCATCTTTCCGCTCGACGGGTTGCTGATGAAACGCACAGGGTCAATGTATTCGTGTGTCGGCCCGGCGGTAACGAGAACGTGTTTTCCCGACATGTCGTGAACCGGACAGAGTGCCCTGAAGACCTCGTGCATAATCTCTTCCGGCTCGGGCATCCTGCCTTTGCCGGAAACACCGCACGCAAGCTCGCCGTCCTCCGGCTCAATCACGCGTATTCCGCGACGCTTCAAGGCCGCTACGTTCTCCTGAACGGCAGGGTTGGCGTACATGTGTTCGTTCATTGCCGGGAAAACCAGCATCGGGCACGTTGAAGCGACAGCCGCAGAGGTCAGGAGGTTGTCGGCGATTCCGTGCGCGATCTTGGCGAGGGTGTTCGCGGTGCACGGTGCAATCACGAAAACTTCTGCCCATTCAGCAAGCCGTATGTGTGGGATGGTTCCGCCGAAATCGTCGTCAGTCCAGACCTTACGCCCCGACAAAGTCTCGAGAGCCATCGGAGCAGCGAAGTTTTTGGCCGCGTCCGTCATGATGATTTCCGCCTCACAGCCCGCCTTGCGTATCAGACGGACAAGGTAAGGTGTCTTGTAGGCGGCTATGCCTCCCGTAATGCCCAGAAGAATCTTGCGGTTACTCTTCCAGCAGGGCATCAGGGTTAGTTATCTGGCTCGTGCCGTCCTCTATCTCCTGAAGGACGTTCGAGATGTAGCGTTCGTTGCCGGGTGTCCCCTTCTCGAGCGAGGCTTCTTCGCTCTCACGCCGTGCCTCCGCCGCAATCCGTGCCGTAATCTCGTACTTGTTGTCCGTCCCGCATTTCTGTGCGAGCCACTCCAAATCATAGAACTTCATTCACTCTTCCTCCTACACAAAACGTCTCGTGAGTTCTGTGATGCTGTTGTCCTTCGTCGCCTGGCCTATCGCGTTGAACTTCCACTGGCCGTTTCTCAGGTACATTTCACCGAACACCATTGCCGTCATTCCGTCGTAGTTCTCCGATAAGTTGTAGCGGCAAAGTTCGGTGCTGGTCTCGTTGTCGCAGATTCGTATGAAGGCGTTGCGTATCATCCCGAAGTGCTGGCTTCTCTCGGAGGCCTTATAGATGTTCACGACGAAGACTATCCTGTCGCAGTTCGCTGGAAGCCTCGTGAGGTCAACGAAGATTTCTTCGTCATCGCCCTCGCCTTCGCCCGTAAGGTTGTCGCCCATGTGCCGGATTGCGCCGGAAGCGTGCTCGAGGTTGCCGAAGTACACGATGTCGTCATTGCTTGCGAGCTTGCCGTTCCTGCACACAAAGACTGTAGCGTCGCAGTCGATGTTATGCGTCCTCTTCCGTCCTCTGAAGAGCCCGCCGAGCATTCCGCCCCCAGCGGCCTTTTCTGCGGCATCCCAGCCCAAACCTATCATCACAGTCTTGAGGCTGCTTCCGTCAGGCTTCCTGAGGTCTACTTTCTGTCCCTTGACTAAGTTCACTGCCATTGCTTAACACTCCTTTAGCGCGGGCCTATCATTCCCTTGAGCCACGAAGAGAATGATGAGGGGTTGCGCGTCTGAATCAGCACTGTTCCGGGCCCCCTGAACCTGCACACGAGGCTTTCGCCGCTCGTTATGCTCGAGACCCAGCCCGATGATGCCTTCTCCACCTTGTAGTTCATGAAGTCCGGCCAAGCTACAAGATGTCCGTTGTCGATGAGGACTTCCTCACCTGCCGCAAGCTCTACCGGGTGAATCGCCCCGAAGCTGCTCAGGAAGACTATTCCTTTGCCGTGAACATCCAGCACGAAGAAGCCTTCACGCGAGAACAGCCCCTGTGCCAGGTTCTGTACGGCCGTCCCTGTCTCTATGGTCTCTTCGCTCGCAAGGAAACCGTCTTTCTGCACCCTAAGACCGTAAGACCCGTCGAGCACAACGTCAGCAATTCCGCCCGGAGCACTGTGCCCGAGCAGGACGCTTCCCGGCCCGCGCGTGGCGGTGATGCGCTGGAAGAAGAAGCTCTCGCCGGTGAGGAACTTCCGCGCCAGTCCGCCGAGAACTCCGCCTTTGCCCATTGAGCCTTCAACGTCGAGGGTTGCGGACATGGTTACCATCGCATCACTCTCTGCCTTGATGGATTCGCCGCGCGACAGGTCGCACCTCACGACGGGAAATGCGTCCTGATGAAGTATCTCGTACCTCATACGCTTACGCCGAAGTTCAGGCACAGCGCGCGAAGTCCGCCCTTGAAGCCCGAGCCGATTGCGTTGAACTTCCACTCGCCGCCGCTGCGGTAAAGTTCTGCGACAACTACAGCCGTCTCAATCGAGAAATCTTCCCCCAAGTCGTAGCGTATGAGTTCCTCGCCCTTTGCCTCGTCGAATACGTGGATGAAGGCATTGCTGACCTGCCCGAAATTCTGTTTGCGCTCCTCTGCCTCGTGGATTGTTACGGTGAAATCTATCTTGTCGATGCTTGCGGGTACTGCGGCCAAGTCTACGCGTATAACTTCGTCGTCGCCTTCTCCTGCTCCTGTCCTGTTGTCGCCCATGTGCTGGACTGAACCCGACGAGTGCTTAGGGTTGTTGTAGAACACAAAATCTGCGTCGCCGGTTACTTTGCCGTTCGCGCTGAGAAGGAACGCCGCCGCGTCAAGGTCAAAGTCTGCCTGTCCGTCGTACTTGTTCACGTCCCAGCCCAAACCTATAATTATTTTCGAGAGACCGGGACGGCCTTTGGTGAGGTCTACCTTCTGG
Source organism: Synergistaceae bacterium (assembly GCA_017450125.1). Taxonomy (NCBI): domain Bacteria; kingdom Thermotogati; phylum Synergistota; class Synergistia; order Synergistales; family Synergistaceae; species Synergistaceae bacterium. The sequence continues at coordinate 128,648 of JAFSWZ010000034.1, forward strand.
CCTTTGGAGAGACTTATCATTTGTGTGTTACCTCCTGCATGGGAAATTTCAGCCATTATAGCAAAACCAAAGCTGTATAATTCTTCAATCCTTATATTGAGAGAGGTGCATTCTATGAAGCTGTGCAGATATGTACTGCTGCTTCTTGCGCTGGCCTTCGGAGTCATAGGCTGTGCTGAGGCTGAAACCAGCCCGCAGATCCGTGCATTCGATGGCAAACGTATAGGAGTCTTCACAGGGACAGTACACGATAAGATTATTCAGGAAATCCTGCCTGATGCCAAGCTGTTCTACTTCGACGTTTCGGCCAATGCCATAAGTGCTCTGACGAACGGCAAGATTGACGCAATCGCGCAGGACAAGGCTATAGTTCTGTCAATGGAGCGGGCAACTACCGGCCTCACGCACATTGATGAGTACCTGAGCACGTTCGACAACGCATTTATCTTCACGAAGTCCCCTGAAGGCGACAAACTACGCAGAGAGTTCAATGAGTTTGTACGTTCACTGAAGGCAGACGGTACGCTAACGAAGATTGGTGATGTGTGGTTCGGCACGGACGAGAGCGCGAAGACTCTTCCTGACTACGAGAATTACCCTGCAGAGAACGGGACGATTAAGGTTGCGCTCGACAACGAGACTCCTCCATTTGCGTATATCAAGGACGGCAGAAGCGTCGGCTATGACGTTGATGTTTTCGTGCGGTTCTGCAAAGCTAAGGGTTACAGGCCGGAAGCCTCTGCTATGACATTTTCCGCGATACTCCCTGCCGTGATGTCGGGGAAATGTGCTGTGGGCTTAAGCGCAATCACAATCACTCCCGAACGTGCGGAAAACGTGAATTTTTCCGAGCCGGTCTACACTGACGGAGCAATGCTGCTCGTGAAGAGGACGGACGACGGGCAGGAAGCCTCAGTATCCCGCGCGAAGTACACGAAGATTTCTGACCTAAACGGCAGACGCATCGGTGTACAGACCGGCGTAGAAGAATGGGCTGATATTGTCCGCGTCCTGCTCCCTGACTCGAAGATAATCTACTACAACACATTTGCTGACATGACAGCCGCCCTGAAGAGCGGGAAGATTGACGCTTTCCCTTGCGACAGCCCGGTACTTTCGCTGATTATGGCGCAGAACAAGGAAGTTGCTGTGCTTGGTGAAGTGCTTGAAGAGAGCTTCGATGTGGCTGTGGCCTTCCAGAAAAGCGGGAAGGGCGAAAAGCTGAAAGCCCAGTGGGACGAGTACATTACCGCCATGAAGAACGACGGAAAGATAGACTCCCTCATCCAGAAATGGACAGGTGCTGATGAGAACGCCAAAACCATGCCGGACTACTCCTCACTGCCCGCGACAAATGGAGTCCTGCGCATGGCCACTGAAGGCGAATATCCCCCCTTCAACTATTACAGCCATAACAAGTTAGTGGGGTTTGAGGTTGAGCTTGCGGTCATGTTTGCTGAAAGGTATGGTTACGGCCTCGACGTAAAAGCTATGGCGTATGACGGGATATTCTCTGCTGTGCAGTCAGGCAGGTGTGATTTCGCGCTGTCTGCTCTGTCGCTGAAAGAAGAACATAAAGAAGTTATGCTGTTCTCCGTGCCGTATTATGCATGTTCAACGCAGATGGCAGTGCTCGCCGAAAAACTGCAGGCATCTCCTGCTCCAGCTCCTGAAAAGCGCGCGAGGTTCACAACAATTGAGGACTTGGCCGGAAAACGAATCGCTGTCCTCACGGGTACAACTCACCCGCAAATCGCGAAGCAGTACGTTCCGACAGGGGAGCTTGTGTACTTCGACAACGTGCCGGACACTTTCACGGCTCTGAAGACGGGGAAGGTTGAGGCAATCTGCACGAGTATTCCCATCGCAAAAATGGTTATGGCTGAAGACGACAGCTTTGCGTTTTTCGGCGAACAGCTCACTTACGTTGAATGTGCTCCGATTTTCGCGAAGACTGAGGCAGGCCGCAAGCTCTGCGAACAGTTCAGCAGCTTCCTCAAGGAACAGTGGGACAACGGCACGATTCAGGAGATGGACTCCCTGTGGTTCGGCTCAGACGAGAGCAAACATGTCGTCAAGGATTACTCTAACCTTCCTTCACCGAACGGAGTCCTTAAGATGGCCGCTGAAATATCGCTTCCTCCGTTCATCTACGTTAAGGACAACAAGATTACGGGCTATGACGTTGATACTGCGGTGCGATTCTGCGAGGCAAACGGTTACGGGCTGGAAATCGTGCCTATGAACTTTTCGGGTGTGATACCTTCCGTTGTGTCGGGGAAATGCGACTTCGGACTTTGCGGCATAACACGCACAGCCGAACTTGAAGAGAGCGTGTTGTTCTCGTACCCCAACTGCAGGGGCGGGAATGCTTTTGTTGTGAGGAAGGCAGATACACAGCTGGAGGTAACTCATCAGACTTCCGCAAGGTTCTCAAAGATTAGCGACCTGGCAGGAAAACGCATCGGTGTAACTGTAGGGACTACCAATGCACAGACTGCCTCTAAGTTTGTCCCGGACGCGGAAATAGTCTACTTCGACAGCAGGCCTGATGCATTGATCGCCATAAAGCAGGGGAAAATCGATGCTATATGCATGGGACAGAACACGGCGCGCTTCCTTCTTCTGGAAAATGAAGACCTCGCTATTCTGGGCAAGCCTATGGTTACTACGGATACCGCTCCGATCTTTCCCAAGACCGAAGCCGGCCGGAAGCTGTGCGCACAGTTCAGCGAGTTCGCCAAAGCCCAGAGGGATAACGGCTTTCTTCAGGAGCTCGACGCAATATGGTTCGGCAGAGACGACAGCAAGAGGACAGAGAAGGATTATGCGAGCCTCCCTGCACCGAACGGCATCCTGAAAATGGCAACAGATACTGCGGCGGCTCCATTTGCTTACATCAAGAATGACAAGATAGTCGGCTATGAAGTTGATTTCGCCGTGAAGTTCTGTGAAGCGTACGGTTACGGCCTCGAGGTTGTGCCGATGAGCTTCGGTGCAATTATTCCTGCCGTGATGTCCGGGAAGTGCGACTTCGGAGCATGTACGCTCTCCATCACGCCAGAGAGGGCAGAAAGCGTGTTATTCTCCGCTCCCAACGGCATAAGCGGTGAAGTTATGGTCGTGAGGAAAGCAGACACAGAAGCAGAGCCAGCCCCTCAGCCTTCCGCGAGGTTCACGAAGCCTGCGGACTTGGCCGGAAAGAGAGTAGGCGTTCAGACGGGGACAACCAACGACAAAGCCGCCGCAAAAGCCATTCCTGACGTAACAATCGATTACTTCGACAGCTTCGCGGATATTCTTGTAGCTCTAAGGCTGGGGAAGATTGATGCCGCGTGCCTTGCACTCAACGCCGCAAGATTCTCGCTGCTCAGCAATGAAGACCTCGTTGTGCTGGACAAGCCCTTAGCGGAGCTTGATGCCGCACCTATTTTCGCGAAGACAGATGCCGGCCGTAAGCTCTGTGAACAGTTCAACAAGTTCATCAAAGCCCAGTGGGACAACGGAACGTTCCAGAGGATGGACGCAGTGTGGTTCGGCAGGGACGAGAGCAAGCGCACCGTGAAGGACTACTCGAACCTTCCTGCCCCTAACGGAACTCTGAAGATGGGTGTAGATACTACTCTTGCACCGTTCGCCTACGTTAAGGACAACAGGGTCGTCGGCTACGAGGTAGAAATGGCGGTGAAGTTCTGCGAGGAGAACGGTTACGGCCTTGAGGTTGTGCCGATGAATTTTTCTGCGCTTATCCCTGCGATTGCGTCAGGGAAAATAGACTTCGCGTCCTGCACCATCGCCATCACTGCGGAGAGGGCAGAGCAGGTGCTCTTTGCGTCGCCCAACGCCAAGACGGGGAATGTTCTCGTTGTCAGGAAGTCGGACTCTCAGAGTTCAGGGCAGCATGACGGCATTGCGGCGATGTCAGGCAAGCGCATAGGGGTTCGCACAGGCTCGAACAGCGACCTTATCGCCTCACAATTCATCACTGAGGCAAAACTGGAATACTACGACACAGTTACGGACATCGTTACAGCCCTGAAACTGGGGAAGATTGACGCTATGTGCACAGGCATTCCGATAGCAAGATACATCATGATTGAGCATGATGATATAGAGATGTTTGGAGGCCCACTCACAGACTTGGATTGCGCGCCTGTCTTTGCGAAGACTCCTGAAGGCGAAAAACTCTGCGCACAGCTCAGCGAGTTCATCAATGCCCAGCGTGAGAATGGGACGCTAGCTGCTCTTGATGCTCTGTGGTTCAGCACTGACAATGCCAGAAAAACAGTGAAGGACTACGCGAAGTTCCCTGCTCCAAACGGTATTCTGAAGATGGCTGTTGATCCGTCAACTGTCCCCTTTGCATTCATTAAGGACGGGAAATTTGTCGGCTATGATGTCGATATGTCTGCACGTTTCTGCGAAGCCTACGGCTATGGACTGGAAATTGTACCGATGAACTTTGCCGCTATCATCCCTGCGGTACAGTCCGGGAAGTGTGATTTTGCCGCATGCAGCATAGCAGTAACCCCCGAAAGGGCGGAGCAGGTACTCTTTGCCGCCCCTAACGCTAAAGGCGGAAACTGTCTGCTAGTCCTCAAGTCCAGACCAGAAGCCCCGAAAGCAGCGCAGACTGTTTCAGCGGCAACATCCCCCGACACACCGTCATTCTTCGATGAACTTGCTGCCAGCTTCAACAGGACGTTTATCCGCGAGAACAGATGGCGGCTCTTCGTCGACGGCATAATCAGCACAATGATAATCACCGTGCTGTCCATAATCTGCGGGACAGTGCTTGGCTTTGCGGTGTACATGTTCTGCAGAGGCGGGAATGTTTTTGCGAACCTCATAACGAGATTCTTTGTGTGGCTGATTCAGGGTATGCCGATGGTCGTGCTGTTAATGATTCTCTACTACATAATCTTCGGGAAGGTTGACATCGCAGGAATCTGGGTAGCAGTGATTGCGTTCTCGATGACCTTCGGGGCAGCAGTCTACGGGATGATTTGTTCCGGCGTGAACGCCCTCGACAGAGGCCAGACAGAAGCAGCCTACGCGCTGGGCTTCTCGGACAGCCGGACGTTCTTCACGGTGATACTTCCTCAGGCGGCACTGCACTTCATGCCTGCGTTCAAGGGTGAGGTTGTCGCGCTCATCAAGGCAACGGCGATAGTGGGCTACATAGCTGTTCAGGATCTCACCAAGATGGGCGACATCGTCAGAAGCAGGACGTACGAGGCATTCTTCCCGTTAATCGCTGTGGCAGTGATATATTTCGTGCTCGCCGGACTGCTGAATGTTGTCGTGAGCATGATACACAGCCGGATAAGGCCAGAGACACGGAGCAGAGATGACATATTAAGGGGGATAGATACTCATGATAAGGATTGAGCACCTCAGGAAAGTTTACCCTAACGTTACGCCGCTTGCCGACGTTAGCACGGAGATAAATGACGGCGACGTAATCTCAGTAATCGGGCCTTCAGGGACGGGCAAGAGCACGCTTCTGCGGTGCATAAACCTTCTGGAGAAGCCCGACGGAGGAAGAATATTCCTCGATGATGAGGAGATAACATCCCCCAAGTGCGATGTTCCGGGAATGCGCCAGCGTATGGGGATGGTCTTCCAGTCGTTCAACCTGTTCGGGCATTTAACGGTGATAGAAAACATAATGCTTGCTCCCGTGAAGCTGAAGGGTGCATCACGGCAGGAAGCCTTCGACGACGGAATGAGGCTGCTGCGTCAGGTCGGGCTTGCCGAGAAGATGCTGAACTACCCACACGAACTTTCAGGCGGCCAGAAGCAGAGAATCGCGATTGCCCGCGCCCTCGCAATGAACCCCGACGTGATTCTGTTCGACGAGCCCACGAGTGCCCTTGACCCGACGATGGTGGGTGAGGTTCAGGCAGTAATCCGCGACTTGGCCAAGACCGGGCACACAATGATGATAGTTACGCACGAGATGAACTTTGCGCGGACGGTCAGCAGCAGAGTTTTCTACATGGACGAAGGCGGAATATACGAGGACGGAAGCCCCGAGCAGATATTCGGTTCTCCGAAGCGCGACAGAACCAGAAGGTTTATACAGAGGCTTAAGGTGCTGGAGCTGAAGATTCGTAGCAGGGATTACGATTATCCCGGCACTGTCTCGGCGATCGAGGACTACTGCAGGAAGAATCTCATTTCCCCGAAAACCTGCGGGCGTATACAGCTGGCGTTTGAGGAGCTTGTACAGCAGATACTTCTGCAGAAGCCCGGGAAGCCGGAGATAGATATTGCTGTGGAGTACTCAGAGGAGAAGGGCGGAGCAGTCATGAACGTCAGCCACAGCTGGAAGGGCAGCAATCCCCTCGAGGATGCCGACGAAATATCGCGTGCTGTGCTGAAGAGTGCTGCGTCAGACTTTCAGGTCTCGCAGGATGCCGGGACTATAAGGCTGGTCATTCGTTAGCACACACAAAATCCCCCTAGCTTGCGGGCCGGGGGGATTTATTCATTCGTGAGTGCGTTAAATCCTGCTGAGCTTCTCGATGAGCTCGGTGAAACCGTAAATTTCCAGCGTTGTCTTTCCGGCCTTGAGCTGTTCGACGATGTGAGCTTCCTTCTCGAACTTCGCAAGTGCCTTCGCGAACACATCATCTTCATCCTCTCTCGGGACAACTACAACCCCATCGCAGTCCCCCGCAACAATATCACCCGGCCTCACTAATACTCCTCCGCAGAGCACAGGCACATTCACTTCACCGAGCGACTTCTTCACCGTGCCCGAAGGGTTGAACGCCCGGACGAACATCGGGAAGCCCATTGCCTTAATGTCCTGTGAGTCCCTGCATGAACCGTCGAGAATAACCCCAGCGATTCCCCTGACCTGACACGCGAGAGCCATAATGTCCCCGAAGTGCCCGGCCTCAGTGTACCCGTGAACATCTAGAACCAGAACATCACCTGCGTTTGCGGCGTAGATTGCCTGATGAAGCGCGAGGTTGTCGCCGGGGTAACACCGTGCTGTTACTGCGCGGCCAAGCACATGGCTTGCGGGGTCAATGGGCTTGATTGAGGAGTGCATGACTCCCTGACGCGGAGCATTGTTGTTGTTGTCGGCGATGTTGCCCGTCGGAAGTTTCGAGAGTTCGGCGAGCTTCTCTGCTGTGAGTTCCATGATGCTACTCCTCCGGTGTCTGCAGTGTGTGATAGCCCGTAAGCCTTCTGGCTTCCTTGAGCGGCATTCCAGCCCTGACGTGAGCAAGTATCTGCTGCTCTACCTTCTCGATGTTCAGAGCAACTTCCAGAACCTCACTCACCCTCTCGAACGGTACGACAATCACTCCCGTGTTGTCCCCGCAGACTAAGTCGCCCGGGTTGACCTGAATACCTGCAATGCTCACGGGGCAGTTAGTGCGGTCGACAAATACGCGGTCTTTCCCCGTAACCATGTATGTACCCTTCGTGAAGATCGGGTACTTCAGCTCACGGATGACGTTAATATCTCTGCACACTCCGTCAATGACTGTTCCGGCGATTCCGTGCTGTGATGCGTAGATTGACATTATGTCGCCCCACACAGTGCAATCATCGCGTCCGTTGTTGTCGAGCACCGCAACTTCTCCAGGAAGAATGTCGTCTATGAAGTCGCCTACTGTTCCCTTTGTCGTACCGTTGGGCATGTAGTGAACAGTGAAGGCCTGCCCGCATAAATACGTGTCCGGCACAACAGCTTTGATGCGGTAGAGTGCTCCGAAGATTCTCAGCTTGTCCATTGCGTCAGAGATTGACGGAACATCAAGCCTCTTGTACTCCGCGATAATTTCAGGTGCTAACGTTCTTTCTGCCAACATAATTATTCCTCCTTAGAATATCTTTCTGTGCGTGTTCATGAAGAGCAGTCCTATTCCGTAACATACGGCCATCAATCCCGCGCCGAAACCCAGAAGCATCATTGTGCCGTTCTCCAATACAGCAAGTTCCGGGCCGACCGCTATCATTCCGACCCAGATGGGCATGAACAAGAACAGTCCCATTCCTCCGGCATCACCTGCACAGCTCTCTGTTTTCGGGTCAATGCAGCGCAGAAGGGTAAGGCCTGTTGCCGCGTTGCCTATGCACTGTCCGAACACAACAACCATCTTCTCAAACCACTGTTCGCGGCAGATTTTCGCGCTCATGTAGACGTAAAGGAATGTGAGGATTGCGAGCATCAGCACACAGTAAATCGTGATGGGGATTATGAACGAGACCATTGCACTTACGCTTATTGTTCCTACTGCCGAAACAATCAGGTATTCCAGGCAGAAACCGCTGATGTTCGAGCATGTCTTCTTGTCGACGTAAACATCTGCACCTGTCCTGCACATTATCGGCCAGATTATTATTGCGCCGATTATCCCCAGCACGAGGTCATTAACATTCTTGAAGTAGGGTGATATGTAGGTTATACCTGCGAGCCTGAGAACGTAGCCGAGCATTATGCACAGCGAGATGAAGAACATCTGCAGGGCTATAGCGTTGATGCCCGCTGTCGAGGTCTTGACTGTTCCGATTGGAGTCTGTTTCTCGACGGGCATAGGTCCTCCGTAGTAATCCGGCGGAAGTTTCTCGGGTTTGTCGACAAATTCGCAGTAGCCTTTGCGTATTCCCCAGTTCAGCAGGGGCATTCCGATTGTGAGGGCGGCAACGAGTCCGACAGTAGCGATGACCATTGAGATACCCATAAAGTCAGGGTAACCCTTCTCCGTGAAGATTGCGGACGCGCTTCCTGCTGCTCCGTGCCCTGCGAAGAAGGAATAGATTGCGCTTATGCCCCAGTTGGGCGGCATGTTCGTCCAGAGTTTGGAGAGCAGTGCTCCGATGCCGACACCGAAAAATAACTGTGCTCCGTATGTCCCAGCGGCTACAAGCGTATAATCCATGTATGAACGTGCTCTCTTGCTGTCGAATTTTGTCCCGAACACGAGGCAGGTCAGTATGATGATGATTAAGAAGTTGGGGTACTTGCCTATCATCGGGGAAATGGGAACGATGTTAAGGACTTGAGGGCCGCAGATTAGGAGCATTATTCCGCCGACGACTGATGAAGGCATGAAGATACGCTGCAACACCGGGAACTTTTCGCGCACAAACCAGCCTAATCCGAGAAAAATATTGAGGATCATGAAGTCTAACAGCAGGTTCATTAGTAACTGCCTCCGTTATGATTCAAATTTTCCTTCGCGCGTCGGAATGCGTGTATAATATCAGCGTCTATAATTCCCGTAAAACAGATAATTATCATGATTAACATTTGCTGAACAGATATTTTGTGTACGGCGGGTGAAAACAGTATGACCTACGAACAGATAGAAGCCTTCATCGCAATAATGACCTACGGGACAATAACCAGTGCCGCAAACTTCCTTCACGTCTCGCAGTCAACAGTGTCATCACGAATCCAGATGCTCGAGGATGAGTTAGGTACAGCCCTCCTCATACGGCACAAAGGGCACAGAAGCATTGAGCTGACCTCTTACGGGCAGGCGTTCCTTCCTCTGGCCTCGCAGTGGTCTTCCGTCTTCAGGGACAGCAGAAGCCTAAAGACTCTCGCGAACATCCGTACCCTCTCAATTGCCAGCGTTGACGCGGTGAACAATTACACGTTTGTTCCGCTCTTCAACCGCATCATAGACACACAGCCCAACATACGCCTTCAGATCCGTACGCACCATTCAGACGAGATTCACGGCCTTATCTCGAACAGGACAGCAGACATCGGCTTCGTGTTCTCGCGCTCGCCGTACCCGGACATAATTTCGCGCCCCGTCTACAGGGAATTGATGTACCTGATATGCCGCAAAGACAGCCCCTACTACGACGGCATCAGCCCAGCAGAGCTTCAGCCAGAACTTGAAGTGTACCTGCACTGGGGATTAGACTTCCAGCAGTGGCACAACAGGTACTTTTCGCCGGAACGTTATCCCCTCGTGAGCGTGAACACCGGCTCGATGCTCCAGCACTACATTGACGCGCCGATGAGGTGGGCAGTTGCTCCGCGCTCCGTCGTCAACGCGATTGCGCACCGCACTAGCCTGACCTGCTATACCTTGAGCGACCCTCCTGCGCCGAGAATCTGCTACATGCTCACGAACAGATACCCCAACGCCCGCCGTCTCGAAGCAATCACCGTCTTCACATCCGAGCTCGAGAAGTTCATAGCAGGAAATTCCGACATATGCAGGTTCGAGTCATGGATGCTTGACACGGTGAGATAATATCGTTTGAGGTGATAATAATGAACTTTCTCCGCCATGTCAGCGAGGCCTTCGGGCGGTATATGGCCGCAATCGTCGTAGTTGTTACGCTTCTCGCGCTGTTCGTTCCGCAGTCGTCGCTGTGGATTCAGACGGGCTGGATTACCCCGCTCCTGATGATAATAATGTTCGGGATGGGCTTAACCCTCGAGCCGAAGGCTTTTGCTCTGGTCTTCACTCAGCCGAAGTACATCCTTCTGGGATGCCTCGCGCAGTTCATCATCATGCCCGCACTGGCTTACGGGCTCAGCTTGGCGTTCGCGCTTGATGTTGGGCTGATGGCTGGTGTCGTCCTCGTCGGAACATGTCCCGGCGGAACGTCCAGCAACGTAATCACGTACCTTTCACGCGGTGATGTTGCACTCTCCGTCGGAATGACCAGCGTCAACACACTTCTTGCGCCGTTCCTCACGCCAGCGATAACCTACATGCTGTTGAAGACCACAATACGCGTTGATGTTGTAGCGATGTTCATGTCAATCGTTCAGGTGGTTATTGTCCCGATAGTGCTCGGCTTCATCATCAACAAGCTGTTCTCGAAAGTTACCCGGACTCTCGTTGACGTTCTGCCTGCAGTGAGCGTTACGGCAATCTGCATGATCGTCGCCTGCGTCGTCTCTCACAATGCCGCTCGCATCCTCTCGACTGGGTGGCTGGTGTTCGCGGTGGTGTTCCTGCACAACATGCTGGGGTATCTGTGCGGCTTCCTGCTCGGCAAAATTCTCGGGCTCGATGTCGCTCGCACTAAGGCACTCTCTATTGAGGTCGGGATGCAGAACAGCGGGCTTGCTACTAGCCTTGCGGGGTCAACGTTCCCTGACTTGGCGATGGCGACAGTTCCGGGAGCAATCTTCAGCGTGTGGCACAACATCTCCGGCGCACTGCTGGCTAGCGTGTACCGCAGGTGGGAATGATTTAGAGAAACCAGCTATTGACAATGCCCCCCCCCCCCATACAGTATAATACGCAAAAAATCAAGTAGGAGGTAACAATCTATGAGAAGATTTTTGAGTGTATTACTGTCGGTCTTTGTGATTGTAACCGTATGTGCTGCGATGTGTTCGGCAGATGCTGCGTCAGACTTTGTGAGGAGCTTGACACCAGAACAGCGGGAGTTGTTCTTGAAGGCTCTTTCTGAAGGCAGCGATGAAGATACTAATCATCCTGTACCCAGCGGTGTAGATCCTGCTCTCAAGAACGGTGTAAAGAGCGGAGATATTATCACTGGCGGCAATAGTGATTCTCCTGCGCCCGCTCCACAGCTGTCAAACGGTCAGGCATGGCTAGAAGGTGCACAGCGTCAGATAGTCAACCTTAAGTTCAGCGACAAGAGCGCGTCATTCCAGTATCTCGACAGGAAGACAGGAGCGACGGGGGCAGCTATAAGTCTCACACGTCTGCAAGACGGAGGCTTTCAGCTCAGGAAGAAAGTACCTGCGCGCACCCAGATGAAAGTCCCGGAAGGCTGCACGGTTCACTGTAACCCTTCAACGGTTGATATGGGCGGCAAGGAGAAAACAGATAATTACGTCGAGTTCTCTGGGGGCGAGACAATTTACTTCATCAAGGATGTGAATCCGGGCTTTACGATATTCCGTCTTTGGTAAGCAGCAAAACTTGTCAGGGTAAATTTTTGCGCGTATAATCTGCAACAATTTCACACTAAATTCGTGAAGGAGCGGGAACTTCAGCCCTCTCCTTTTTTTCTACGTATGAGAGATTACACATGGAAGAAAATTTTTTGCACAGCATTGAACAGATTGTTACGGGATTAGGCTTTGAGTGCGTCAACGTCAGCGTCAAGAGCGACTTCGGGAAGCTCCGCCTTCAGATACTAATTGACACTCTCGGAGGCATAAACGTCGACGACTGCGAGACAGTCTCAAAGCGCGTCAACAAGTTCCTCGACGAATCACCTGACCTGCCCGAGCTCGACAAGGGACGCTACTACCTCGAAGTCTCCTCTCCCGGCGTTGAACGTCCGCTCTACAGGCTGGAAGACTACGTGCGGTTCTCGGGACGCGAAGCCCGCGTGAGGCTCTCTAAGCTCCTCGACGGACGCAAGACCTTCACGGGAATAATTCTCGGAGCAGAGGCAGGGACAGTGAAGCTCACGTGCGACGGAGAAGAGAAACTGATACCGTTCGAGGCTATACGGAGTGCAAACCTTGTGTACAGGTTCGAAGATGACACCAAGCACACCAGAAGAAGGAGGAAGAAGTAGATGCGACTGGGGCGCGATTTTATTGCAGCACTGGATACACTTTCTGAGACGAGGGGGCTTGATACCGCCGTGATAATCTCAGCTCTGGAAGCGGCGTTATTGTCAGCGTACAGCAAGTTCCATCCAGGCGACCAGAAGACAGAGATACACATAGACCACGACACCGGCGAAATGACTGTCAGCGAGCTCCGCACCGTCGTAGAAGGCACGGCCAAAGCAGGCACGGAGATTACCCTCAACGACGCGAAAGCCCTTGACCCTTCCGCAGAACTTGGCCGGATCATACGGATAGAGCTCAACCCTGAGGACTTCGGGCGAATAGCCGCACAGACAGCACGCCAGGTCATCACCCAGCGTCTCAGGGACGAGACCATGAAGGCAGAGGTGAGTGCTTTTGCGGACAAAGTCGGCGACATGGTCAGCGGAACGATCTACAAGACTGAGGGCGACAACGTTATAGTGAGGCTGAGCGACAAAGCAGAAGCCGTCCTCCCAAAGAGAGAGCGCATACCCGGCGAGAAATACAACTACGGGGACACGATGAAGTTCTACGTTCTCGAGGTCAAGGACAAGGCCAGAGGCCCGAGAATAATGCTCTCGCGGACGCATCCCGGCCTCCTGAAGAAGCTGCTGGAGCTGGAAGTTCCCGAGATACAGCAGGGCATAGTCGAGATACGCAACATCGTCAGGGACGGCGGAACACGGGCGAAGGTCTCTCTTGTGAGCCTTGACCCGAACGTTGACCCTGTAGGTGCATGTGTCGGCAACGGAGGAGCACGCATAAAGGCGATAAGTTCCGCGCTCAGGGGCGAGAAGATTGATGTGATAGTCTTCAGCCAAGATCCTCTGACGTACATCAAGAACGCCCTGTCGCCAGCGCAGACGGCGAAGATTGAGCCTGTTCTCGACAATGAACGGGCAGTAACTGTGTACGTTTACCCTGACCAGCTGTCGCTCGCTATCGGCAAGAGCGGGCAGAACGTGAGGCTGGCGGCCAAGCTGACGGGCTGGAAGATAGACATAACGCCTGTAGAGCCTGAGAGGATGCCGACCTTGAAGGATATATTCAGCGATGTATTCCACGAGAAGAACTAGAGAGAGGAGCAATGCCATTTGAACAAGATAAGAGTGTACGAACTGGCCAAAAAGTTAAACAAGAGCAACAAGGAATTGATAGCTGTACTGCAGGAGCTTGGTGTAACGGTGAAATCGCACTCAAGCTCAATTGACGCAGACATAGCGCAGACAGTAGAAAACCTGCTGAGCGAGGCACAGTCTCCCAAGAGCAAGCCAGAAGCCTCTCCCAAGCCTCAGCCTCAGCCCGCACCAGAACCCGCACCTAAGACACCCGCCGCACCTGAACCCAAGCCCGCCGCAAAGACCTCAGAACGCCCGCCCATCATCACTGTGATGGGGCACGTGGATCACGGAAAGACAACGCTTCTTGACCACATCCGCCACGCCAGCGTAGCAGCTCACGAGGCAGGCGGAATAACCCAGCACATCGGAGCATATGTCGTCATGCACGACGGCAAGCCCATCGTCTTCCTCGACACGCCCGGGCACGAAGCCTTCAGCGCAATGCGCATGAGGGGAGCTGACGTTACGGACATAGTGATTCTGGTGATCGGCGCGGATGACGGAGTGATGCCGCAGACACGCGAAGCCATCAGCCACATCAAGGCCGCCGGAGTTCCGCTCGTCGTCGCCATCAACAAAATCGACAAGCAGGGCGCAAAGCCTGACAGAGTCCGCCAGCAGCTGTCCGAGCTCGGCATATTCGTTGAGGGCTGGGGCGGAGATGTCGGAGCTGTGGAAATAAGCGCAAAGCAGGGCATCGGTGTTGATGACCTCCTTGAACGCGTACTGCTTGAAGCCGAGATGCAGGAGCTTAAGGGAGACCCCAACGCTACCCCTGAAGGCGTAGTCATAGAAGCACGTCTCGACAAGGGCAAGGGACCTGTGGCGACAGTCATCGTCAAGGACGGCACGCTGAAAGCCGGAGACACTGTGCTGTTCAGTTCAACGTGGGGCAAGACGCGGGCACTCTTCGACTGGGCGGGCAAGGCACTCAAGAAGGCCGGGCCAAGTACACCGGTGGAGATACTCGGGCTTGATGGTGTACCCAACCCTGGCGAAAAATTCACGGTCGTGAAGTCGGAACGCGAGGCACGGGATGCTATAACCGCCGCGAAATCCGCCGAACGTGAAGGCACTGCGGAGACTAAGCGTGCATCCTTCGAGGACTTGTACTCCAGCCTCAAGGAAGGCGAACTCCCTCACCTCAACCTTGTGGTGAAGTGCGACGTTCAGGGCTCGCTTGAAGCACTCTGCGCAGTCCTCGAGAAACTCGCGACAAACGAAGTCGGAGTGTCCATCGTTCATAAGGGAGTTGGCAGGATAGCAGAAAGCGACGTGATGCTTGCCTCAACCTCCAACGCAGTAATTATCGGCTTCAACGTCCGCCCCGACGGCAACGCAAAACGCATCGCTGACCTCAACGGCGTAGAGATACGCATCTACAACGTAATCTACGACATCATTGACGACGTGAAGAACGCAATGGCAGGCCTCCTAAAGCCCGTTCTCCGCGAAGACACGTTAGGCGAGGTCGAGATACGGCAGATTTTCCGCGTCCCGAAGGTCGGCAAGATTGCCGGCTCTCACGTAACAAGGGGAGTAGTGAGGCGTACTGCGCGCGTGCGTGTTATCCGCGACGGAATAGTGATCTGGGACGGCAGGATAGCGTCTCTCCGCCACCTCAAGGACGAGGTCAGGGAGCTTCGTGAAGGTATGGACTGCGGGATTTCGCTTGAAGGTTATCAGGACTTCGGGGAAGGAGACGTTCTCGAGGTCTACGATGTGATAGAGGAGAAGAGAAGCCTGTGAGCACGAACCTGCGGATGTCGCGCATCAACAAGCAGCTTCAGCGCGAGATTGCGTTAATCTTCGAGACACAGATAAAGAAGGCCAGCCTCAAGAGCATAATCATCACCGGCGTTGAGTGCACGAAAGATCTCATGAAGGCGCGGGTGTACTTCACTGCCCTCGAGGCACGGAAGCGTCCCGGCATTCTCAAGGACTTGAACGAGGTCAAGGGAGTGGTACGCGGTCTTCTCGGCCAGACAATAAAGCTGAGGAGAGTTCCAGAGCTGGAGTTCGTGATAGACACCAGCGAGGATTACGGCGCGCACATTGACGCGATACTTGACGGCTTGGGCTTCAGCAGCAATTACCGTCAGGGCAACAGCGAGGAGGAAGACTATGACGAATGACGACCTTATGCGGGCATCAAAGACCCTCAAGGCAAACCGCTCGTGGCACATCTTCACGCACAGGAAGGCCGACGGTGATGCGTGCGGTTCGGCTAACGCGCTGTTCGAGGCAGGGGTGAACGCCGGACACTCGGTGAAGTGGTCGAGCCCTGACGATGTTCTGCCGGACGGCTACGGCTACCTTCCGCACTTCAAGGAGCACAGCACGGCCGAAACCTTTGCCTTCGACG
This sequence comes from Synergistaceae bacterium, assembly GCA_017450125.1. Classification (NCBI taxonomy): domain Bacteria; kingdom Thermotogati; phylum Synergistota; class Synergistia; order Synergistales; family Synergistaceae; species Synergistaceae bacterium. The sequence continues at coordinate 144,657 of JAFSWZ010000034.1, forward strand.
AGCCTGACACACTCTACGTGTTCCTTGACTGCTCGAACGAGGCACGTAGCGTCGGAGGTTTCCGGGACGGGCTGAACTCGCTGAGCATTGACCACCACGAGGACAACTCACATTACGCGCGGGTGAACTGCGTTGACGGCAAGGCATCATCAACGTGCGAGATGCTGTTCCGCGTCTTCAAGGCCGGAGGCTGGGACATCACACGGACAATCGCCGAGTGCCTCTACACCGGGCTGTTCACGGACACGGGGAGCTTCACGTTCTCGAACACATCCCCGCTCACTCACAACGTGGCCGCCGAACTAATCACGCTCGGAGCTGAACCCGGGCACATGACTGACCTCATCACGCAGAACAAGACTGTTGCAGGAATGGCGTTGTGGGGAGTTGCGCTGTCGCGTGTGAGGACGTTCGGTGAAGGGAACATCTTTGCTGTTACGCAGCTCTACGCTTCGGACTTTGCGGACACAGGAGCAGTTGCCGCAGAGACTGAGGGCTTGCCCGCATCGTTGATGAGTATTCGCGGCACTCTGTTCGCCGTAACCTTGACGGAATACCCCAACGGCTCAAAGCGTGTGAGTTTCCGAAGCCGTGAAGGCAGTCCCTTCGGAGCAGGAGAGATAGCGCGTCTTCTCGGCGGCGGAGGGCATGAACGTGCGGCGGGAGCATCGTTTGAAGGCAGTGTCGACGATGGCGTGAGGATGATGGAGGAGCTGTTGTTGCGGAAGTACCATGAATGCCGTAGTCCTGATTAACAAGCCGGAAGGGTACAGGAGCACGCAGTGTGTTGCGATAGTCCGCAAGGCACTCGGAGGCCAGAAGGCCGGGCACGCCGGGACGCTCGACAGCACGGCATCAGGGTTGCTTGTGGTGCTGGCCGGGCAGGCGGCGCGCCTGAGCGAATACGTTATGAGCCTCCCCAAGACTTACAGGGTAGTGATACAGTTCGGGAGCGAGACGGACACGGCGGACTATTCGGGTGAAGTAACGAGCTCTGTCGGCTGGAAGGACGTTGACCCGCAGGCAGCATATGACGCGCTGTACACGTTCACGGGGTGGAGAATGCAGGCACCTCCTCCAGTTTCTGCGGTGAAGATTGACGGTGTTCCGGCGTACAAGCTCGCGCGGAGCGGCCAAGAACCCGTCATGAAGCACCGTCCTGTGTTCTTCCGCCGTATAACAGTAACCGCCCCCTTCAGCCCTGACGACGGCACAATGACCCTCGAAGTCTCGTGCTCGAAGGGAACGTACATCAGGAGTTTGGCGCGGGACTTTGGGCGTATGCTTGGGTGCGGAGCTCACGTTAAGGCTCTGGCGCGCACGGCGATAGGGACATTCACTCTTGATGAGGCAGGTTCGCCGGAGGACTTCGCGCTTCTGCCGCTTGGCCGCCTCGCGGAGAATTTCACGCGTATACTCGTCGGCGAAAAGGACGCTAAGAGCTTCACCAACGGAATGAGCATACTTCTCGGGCACGCGGAAGGAATTGTGCGCGGAATTGCGCTGATGAACGGGTCTCTTTGCGTTGAAGGCAGGGGGTTCGTGGGCTTCGGGCAGTACGCTGGCTATGATTACGTCCGGCCGACAGTGATTGTGCCCAAGTAATAATCATGCTGATAACTATCGGAGCATTTGACGGCTTTCACAAGGGCCACGCGCAGCTGCTCAGGCTCTGCCGCGAAAAGTCTGGCGGCAAGGACTGGGGGGTAATGACGTTCAGCCCGCATCCCGCGCAGTTCATGAGGAAGCTCCCTCACACCTTGTTCACCAGTCGTGAGCGCGAACTAATCCGCCGTGTTCTGGGCATCCCGAAGATGTACGTTCTGGAGTTCAGCAGTGCACTGCGCAACCTTTCTCCCGGAACGTTCATTCAGATGATACGCGAGAGGTTCGGTGTTGACGGCATAGTGATGGGGAGTGATTTCCGTTTGGGACGCGACCGTGAAGGCAGCGCAGAAAGCCTCTCGAAGCTCGTGAAAGTCATCACAGTTCCTCTCCTCGACAAGTCAGAGTACTCGAGCTCCAACGCCCGAAAGTGTTTCGCCGCAGGCAACGTTGAGGAGGCCGCCGAAATCTTCGGTTATCCTCCGTTCATGATTAGCCGTGTGCTTCACGGACGGGGGCGCGGGCACGCGATGTCTTTCCCGACCGCCAACATCGACATCACGGACAGGATAATTCCTGCTTTCGGAGTGTACGCTTCTGCTGTGCTGGTGAACGGCGAGTGGCACTGCGGGGCGGTCTCTGTCGGGACAAATCCTACGTTCGGGGACGTTTCTTCGGCGCGATGCGAGGTGCACATAGAGGGCTTTGACGGCGACATTTACGGCACGGAACTGCCAGTGTTCTTTCTGGGGCGGGTGAGGGACATGAAGAAGTTTTCCTGCCCCGAAGAACTTGCGGCACAGATAGAGCACGACATAACGGAATGCCGGAGGATTTACCGTGATGCGACGGGGACAGCGGAGACGCGCAGGTTTCTTGACGAGGCGCAGCGAGTTTACAGCAGGCAGGAATTGAGCACAGAGGTTATAAGGCTGGTGGAAAAATGTATATAGATTCGCATTGTCATATCAATTCACAGGAGCTCAGGCTGGACGCACGGGGAGTTATAGCGCGCGCCAGAGACGCAGGGGTCAGCCGGATGGTGATAGTCGGGTGCGACTTCGAGGATTCGTGCGAGGCGGCCGCGATGTCGGAGGACTTCTCGCAGTTCGGGCTGTACGCGTCAATCGGCATTCACCCACACGAGGCCGGACGCTACGGCGCAATACCGCCTGAGTTCGCTAAACTTGTCCACAACGACAGGGTAGTAGCAGTCGGCGAGATAGGGCTTGACTACCACTACGACCATTCATCGAGGGCAGACCAGCAGAGGATGTTCGAGGCACAGCTTGACTTTGCGCATGAACACAACATGCCGGTAATCCTCCACATCCGCGACGCAATGAAGGAAGCGATGGACATCCTGAAGTATCACAGGGACTTGAAGCTGATGTTCCACTGTTACAGCGGCGGGCTGGAGTGGCTTGAACGTGTCATCGAGATGGAGGGCATGTGTTCATTCGGCGGGGCAGTAACGTGGACAGGCAAGGCTTCGGACGAACTCCGCGAAGTGGTGAGGCGCATCCCCATCGACAACATTCTTGCCGAGACGGACAGTCCCTACATGGCCCCCTCGCCGCTCAGGGGCAAGCTCAACGAACCCGCGAATGTCCGCTACGTTTACGCACGGATAGCAGAAGAGCGCGGCCTTCCGTTAGCTGAGCTCGAGGCCAAGATAGACAGCAACGCAGAACGGTTTTTTGAGTGGAGCATGATTAATGTTTGAGTTCAGGATAATCGCGGAGTGCCCGCATACGGGTGCGCGTGCCGGAGAACTCACGACACCTCACGGCGTGATACGTACACCTGTCTTCATGCCGGTGGGAACGCTTGCGACGGTCAAAGCGATGTCCCCGCGCGAACTTGAGGAGATAGGCTCGCAGATAATTCTCGGCAACACGTATCACCTCTACCTTCGGCCGGGCCCGGAGATTATCGGTGAGGCGGGAGGCCTTCACGCTTTCATGAGCTGGGACAAGCCCATACTGACCGACAGCGGAGGGTTTCAGGTGTTTTCGCTCGCACGCCTGCAGAAGATAACGGACGAGAAGGTGATATGCAGGTCTCACATTGACGGCTCATTGCTGGAGATGTCGCCCGAATGGTCAATGAAAATGCAGGGAGTGTTAGGGAGCGACATAGCGATGTGCTTCGACCAGTGCTGCGAGTACCCCGCCTCTCACGACAAGGCAGAAGAGGCTCTGCACCGCACGACCTTGTGGGCAAAGCGTTCGCGGGAACACTTCATGACGCACAACGACACCTCACGTCAGGCACTGTTCGGGATAGTTCAGGGCAGCGTGTACGACGACCTGAGAAGACGCAGTGCGGAGGAGATCTGCACGATGGATTTTCCCGGCTACGCAATCGGAGGCCTGAGCGTCGGCGAGAGCCACGAGGCAATGTATCACAGTCTCGACGTGCTCAATGACGTGATGCCCAAGCACAAACCCCGCTACCTTATGGGAGTCGGTTACCCGCCGAACATCGTCGAGGGCATTGCGCGCGGGGTTGACATGTTCGACTGCGTTTTACCGACACGCAACGGCAGGAACGCGACGGTCTTCACCTCGACGGGACGGCTGAACATGCGGGGAGCGAAATACGCGCATGACTTCCGGCCTCTCGACGAGAACTGCGACTGCTACACGTGCACGAACTTCACGCGGAGCTACCTGCGGCACTTGGCGATGTGCGGGGAGATTCTGGGTTCGAGGCTCTTTACGTGGCACAACCTGCACTTCACGATACGCCTCGCTGAGCAGGCAAGGGAAGCAATAATCGCCGGGACATTTCCCGAGTTCATTAAACACTTTACAGAGACATTCCATGACGACACAGAGAGCAACAGTTGACAGGTGGCATCCTGATCTGATGGTCATAGCCCGTGCCGCAAGAATAATCAAGAAGGGCGGGCTTGTAGCATTTCCGACAGAGACAGTTTACGGGCTCGGGGCTGACGCGCTGAACCCCGAAGCTGTGGGGAAGATTTACGAGGCGAAGGGCAGGCCGTCAGACAACCCGCTTATCCTTCACGTTGATTGCATCGCGCAGGCAATGAGGGTTGTTCACACCAACACAGCCGCAGAAAAACTCATGATGAAGTTCTGGCCCGGACCTTTGACCTGTGTACTTCCGGCCAAGACTGCGGTTGTCCCGTCAGTTACGCGCGGAGGCCTCGACACCGCCGCCGTGCGGATGCCCGACAACGTCATAGCCCTCGCGCTTATCCGCGAAGCCGGAACTCCCATCGCCGCACCGAGCGCGAACCTCAGCGGCAGGCCAAGCCCTACGGATGCAGAGAGCGTTATGGCGGACATGAACGGGCGCATAGACATGGTGATTGACGGAGGTAGCGGGCGCGTGGGGATAGAGAGCACGGTCATCGACCTCACGAATCCTCTCAGGGCAGTGCTGCTCCGGCCGGGAGGTTTGGGGCGCGAAGCCATCGAGGAAACGTTAGGGATGAGGCTCGCAGCTCCAGACGAGACGGGCGCGAAGAGGTCTCCGGGCACACGGTACAGGCATTATGCACCGTCAATCCCGGTGAAAGTCTGGCGGCGAACGGAGGACTTCCCGGAATGCGATTACTCTTCGGCGGGATACATAGGAGTTCACGAACCTGCGCACAAGACGGCAGAGGCTGTTCTCTGCGAAGATTTTGCCGGGTACTCACGCAAACTTTTCGCAGTGTTCAGGCGGTTTGAGGCTAAAGGTTTCAGCTGTATCATCGCGGAATGGCCCGATGAAGATTCTGGAATCTGTGAGGGACTTAGGGACAGGATAATACGCGCGGCTATGGATTAACCGACAAAGCCCGTTATGTATAATTAAGGCTACACAACTCAAGAAGGAGTGAAATGCGTATAAATGATCTGGATAATTTTAGCCCTGACGCTCGGAGCATCGATTACCTCGATAATACACGGAGTATTTATGCTGTTCGGCTCACTCTCCATAACGGGGGCAGCAATTCCCGGCATTCCCTCAACGATGCTGGCGATCCTGCCAATAATATCGGCTATCTTCGCACTCATCGGAGGAATAATAGCCTTCAACCGCAGCAAGTGGGGGGCACTGTTCCTGTTTATTGCGATGGGGCTGTGTATTCCTGCGCGTGATACCTGGCTCTACGGAGGGCTGTACTTTTTCGCCGGACTGTTCTGCTTCTTCCTGAGCGGCAAGAAGTCGGACGAGTACCAGGACGTCTACGATGATTACGGCGATGGCCAAGAGGACGAAGAAGCACCGTACCCCTACTATTCCGACGGAGCGGACTTCTACTACGAGCCGGAAGAAGAACCATCTCCCAGCATTCCGCTTGATGTTACGGCACAGCCGGAAGGAGGAGATGTTCTGCCGGTCGTCAACCCTGATCCCCCGAGAATGAGGCGTAGCAGGATCTCGAAGTCGTGCCCTGAATGCGGAGCTATAGTTTCGCGTGATGCGTTCTACTGCCCGACGTGCGGGGCAAAGTTATTCGTCATCTCGGATGACCCGGAAGCGGCTGCCGGGACGGGGCCTGTTCTGGCACATGAACCGCTCGAGCAGGAAGAGGACCTGCAGAGTGTGAACGAGCAGCTGTTTACGCCGGAAGAAGGAGATAATCCGCCCGGAGAGACTACAGCCGGATACGACGAAGGCGGCACGGCAGGAAGCCCGGAAGTCCCTAATTACCGGGTAGCAGTAAACCAAATGAGGCAGGAGGCAGAAAGGGCAATGGCATCGACCCGTCAGCGTAGCAGTACGAGAGCGAAAGATGCGGCATCAAGTTACACGGAGTTTTCGCGTTACACGAACAAGGGCAAGAAGCGCAGGAAGTCATTCGGCCGAAAGATGCTGAGTATGCTTCTGCTCGTAGGGGCGGTAGGAGGAGCGTTGTATTTCCTTCTAGGCTTGAGGAAGCTTCCGCCCGGAGACCTTCCGCCGATGAACCGGCCTGACCCTATACCGGCCTCCGACACGAGGAGTGTACAGCCGACACCGTCAACGCCGTCGACCCCAGCAAACGACACGCCTATAGCCGAGCCCGGAGAAGTCAGCGTGGGGGACAACAGCCTCCCGAACTTTACGCCCGAGCAAACGCCCCGCAACGGTGCTATAATCGGCAGCAACGTCAATGTACGCGCAGACCACACGACGAGTTCCGCCCGTGTAACGCGCCTGAGCGTAGGTACTCGCGTAGAAGTGATAGGGATGTTCAACGTGCCTTCTGGGCAGTATTCCGGCACGTGGTACAACATCAGGACGGGCGGACGTGAAGGCTGGGTTTACGGCAGATACCTTCAGCCGCTTGGTTCAGGCATTCCGGCGGGGTACAGCAACGGGCTGCTGAGGACGTTCGGCAGCACGAGGACGCAGATGATCGAGGCACTTGGCCAGCCGACGCGGAGCACGAGTTCCAGCGTGGAATGGAAGGGGCTGACTGCGACGGTGAAGGGCGAGGACATCACGAGGCTTCGTCTTACGGGCAAGGACAGGGAGCTCCAGAACGGACTTAAGCCCGGAGCGAGCCAAGACACTCTGCGGGACATCATGGGTTATCCTTCGAGCGTGAACAACAGGACGCTGAACTACAACGAGAACGGCAAGACGGGATTGAGCATACAGCTTGACCGCAACAACGCAATAAGCACGATCACTGTGAATGAAGTTCAGTGAAGCGCAGGACAAACAAATACCCCCTAGCTTGTGAGGCTGGGGGGTAAATTTTTTGCGCTGGATTAACGCTCTTTTCTCCTGAGGAAGAGCAGCGCGAGGAGTGCGAGTGCGGACGGGACGCTGCTGCATCCGCCGCCGTTGCTCCCTAATGTATCTGATGTTTCCGGCGCAGATGCCGTCGTTACCACAGGCGCGTAAGTAGTGCCCGCTTCCATGTAGGCCGCCGCGTTGACGCTCTTGCTGGCGGGGACGTTGGTTACTTCGTTGCCGTCGTCGTCGACGAACACGCACACATCCTCCTCAGCTTCAGCCGCCGAGAACTCAGCATTACGTGCATCGCTCTCCGGGAACATGTGCAGGATGATGATGTCGCCTACGTTGAGGTTCGAGAGGTCAACTGCCCAGACGTACACCGCAGACTTGGTTACCTGCATTACGGGGAAGATTATCGCTGGTGTCTCGTCTTCAGGGATAGCCGCCTCTTCTTCCGGGCTGAGGGATTCTCTCTCAGTTCCAGACGCACTATCCGGGAGTTCGACAACTTCGGTGTCGCCGCTCAGTACTCCCACTATGGCCTGAAGAAGGTCGACTATCCTTCCGGTTACCGTTTGGTTCTGCAGGTTAGCGGTCGGACGAGAAGGTCTCGCAGGCTTGGGCTCGACTGTCGGTGCGGGAGTGTCTCCGCTTTCGGTTCTCACGTCGCGGCTTTCAGGTCTAACGTCGCGGCTTTCGGGGTTCACGTCGCCACTGTCAGGTCTCACATCGCGGCTATCGGGTCTAACGTCTCCGCTGTCGGGGCGCACATCGCCACTGTCAGGTCTCACATCGCCACTGTCTGGTCTAACGTCCCCGCTGTCGGGTCTAACATCGCCACTGTCGGGGCGCACGTCTCCGCTGTCTGGTCTAACGTCGCCGCTGTCGGGGCTGGGATCAGGCTTATCACTGGGCTGAGTGCCGCTAATAAGTCTCACGTCCTCAGACGTTGCTTCTGCCGCAATCACAGGCGCGTACGTTCCGGCCTTAAGGTACACCGCCGCGTTGATGAACTCGTCCCCAGAAAGAACGTTCGCGAAGTTCACGGAGTCGTCCATGAAGATTGCTCCGTCCTTCTCGAACGATGCTTTTGCGTCAGAACTTGCCGTCGCCACAGCAGAGACATTGACCGCCGTCTCTTCCTTGTACGCGTGCCAGAATATTGCCGTACCGTTCCTCGTGATGTTGTCCACAGGAATGCGGAACACGTACACCGCGTCATCGTGAACCGTGAAGCGCGGGAGAATCACCGCCGCAAGCTGCGGAGTGTCCTCGCTGATTAACGCGGCCTTGAGTTCGTTGAAGACCGCGACAGCATCGCGTGAGGCCAAGAAGTCAGAGCTGACGAGAGAATGTATGTCGTAGCTCAGTCCGAGCCCGCTGAAGAACACGCTGACTTCTCCGTACACGTCATCAGAAACATCGCGCGGCATCGCAAATCTCGGCTTCACTGAGAGCCCGGCAATCCCTGTATCCTTCGCAGTCTCATCGTAGGCTGACGGGTCAAGAGGAATGTTGCTGTCGGATTCTTCCGGCTCATCATCACTGACTATAACCAGCCGCAGTGTCTTAGAAGCAGCATCCACGCTGTTCTCCACCCTGACGGTAACATCACCCGAGAACACCTCCGAAGGTACACCGCTGATTGTTCCGGCAGCTTCGTCAAGGGTGAGGCCTTCAGGCAGTCCCTCGACTGACCATGTTACGGGCTTTGTGCCAGTTGCCGCCAGAGATGCATTATAGCTCTCGCCGACCTTGCCTGACGGAAGGCTGTTGGTCGTGATCACAGGAGCAGCAGGTCTTATCACGAGCGTGTAGTTCTCTGACGCTGTAACTCCGCCGAGTGCCGCCGTTACTGTGATGTCAAACGAGCCTGCCTCTGAGGGAGTGCCGGTTATGCTGCCGTTCGCGAACGCCAGACCAGCAGGGAGCTTCCCGCTCAGTGTCCACGTGATGCTGTCTCCTGCTTCTGCGTCCGACGATGTCGCAGAAAACGTGAACGAGTATCTTTCGCCGTCTTTGCCCTCAGGGATGCTTGATGGCAAGGTAGCTATCTTTACACCCACTGTGAATGCAACTATCGTGAACTGCTTTGAGCTCTCTCCGGCTTCGTTGGAGGCTTTCACCGTGAACGTGAATGTTCCTGCCGCTGTCGGTTTGCCGCTGAGAGTGCTGCCTGAGAGCGTGAGCCATCCGGGAAGGCTGTCTGCTGTCCACGTAATGGGAGCTGTGCCCGTCGCCTCGAGGGTGATCGAGAGGTCTCTTCCGACACGGACGCGGCCAAGATCTGCTGAGGTTATGATGTCAGGCGAGACTGCTTCTTCGGGCTTCTTATTCACGCTGAGCTTTAGGGTTCTGCTGTCGGTGCTCGTGTCGTTGCTGGCGGTTATGGTTACGTCGAATGACCCGGACGCTGTCGGTGTGCCGGTGATTTCGTCGCCGGAGACGGTGAGGCCTTCGGGTGCGCCTGACATGGTCCACGTTATGGGAGTATAGCCGAGAGCTTCAAGGGCGAACGTGTACGGTTTGCCTTCCGCTGCGTCGGGAAGATAGCCGGTTACTATCGTGGCTTCGGGCTGAAAAGGCAGCAGCGTTACGTGAAGTAACTTTTCGCCTGCGGGCAGCTTCGTATCGTAGTAGTAAGTTACAGCACCCGGTTCTGCCAGCTGTGCTAGGCCTGTCGTCTTGTCGTAGCCGTCCATGCTGACATTCTCGAGCTTTGCTGCAGGAATGCTGACGTAATAGAAATTGTCAGTGCTGTGAATAAGCGTCATGCCTATGTGGTTCTGCGTCGAGAGGTCTGCGCTGGCCGCGTCAAGCTGTGTGTTCTTGTCGAGGTCAAGAGCCGTCAGCTGGTTGTTGAAGCAGTTTAGGTACGTCAGAGCTACGTTATTGCTCACGTCGAGGGATACCAGCCCGATGCTTGAGCAGTCCAGGTATGTCAGTGCGGTGTTTGCGCTCACATCAAGAGCCTTAAGCTGGTTACTGCCGCAGCTCAAGTATTTCAGGTCAGCGTTGCCGCTCACGTTGAGAGCTGTAAGGTCGTTATTTGAACAGTCCAGCATCGTTAGTTTCTTGTTCCAGCTGAAGTCAAGAGCTGTAAGGTGGTTCAGCGAACAGTTCAGGTACACAAGCTCAGTGTTCTTGCTGACATCAAGAGAGGTAAATTTGTTCAATGCGCAGTCCAAAGACTTCAGCGCAGTGTTTATGCTCAAATCAATTGATGTCATTAAGTTGCCGTAGCAGTCCAGACTTTCGAGGCTGGTGAAAAGCTCAATGCCCTTCAGTGAAGCTATCTCTGGAGTGCTTGTGTTCGTGCGGCGTACATTGATGCTTGTTGCGGCCGCAATCTCCGCGTCAGTCAAGTAACCGTCCTGGTCTTTGTCAAAGCTGGTATCTGCGCTCGCGACGTATGCCCTGAAGGTTTCGTCGGGGAATATCTCTGCGTCAATCTTGATGCCTTTGGGCTCAGATGAGGTTGCAGGGACGGTGAAGGCCTTGAGGCACGCATTGCGGGGCGTTGCGGATGCTGCTCCGTCGTTCCATGAAGTGCCACTGCTGGAAAAATAACTCTCTCCGGCGTTCACTACAGGCTCGGCATAGGGACTCCCGTTGCCCCAGTTCAGAGGCCACTCCATTGATGACCAGCTGCCTTTTCCGTTCATCACCACCGAGAAATAATGCCCGGCCTCGAGCGTTACCGTCTTGTCGAAACTCACCGTGTGGTATCCGGCATAAGGGCTGGTAACATCAACGCTCACGAGCAATGTCCCGCTTGTCGGCGAAGAAGGCGCGCTTGTTCCGAGATCGTACACGTAGATTTCATAGCTCTGGTTGTTCTCTACGGTGTAGAGGCTGACCTGCTTGAGAATCTCTTTTGCGTCGGTCTTGAAGACATTTGCCGCCCATGTGGAGGAGGTCTTGCCGCAATTTCCCAGAGGAGAATAATCGTAGAGCTTGAACGTCTCCTGTCTCGACTCGGTGATTATGGCTGTAACTTCGTCCATGTACTGCTCATAGGATATCCAGAAGTACCCGCCTTCTCCGTACCAGTCGCCCCACGAGTTGCGTGCGAGCCAAGCTCCCGGCTTTGACGGCCGCATGTCAGAGGAGAAATTCTCGACGGCGAAATTATCGTCCCAGCCTATCAGCACGATGCTGTGATTCGTCGCCGTGTCCTGCGTGTTGTCGAAGTACGCTGAAACCTTCACGCCGCCGACTGAGCTCGCGTAGGCATCCGCTCCAGCATAGTAACTTATGTCGACCGCGCCGTTCTCGACGATGAGGTTCTTGACGGTGTTCATCATTTCGTCGCCGCTGAGGACTCCGAGAGTGTAGGCTTCCTTGAGGTATATCCCGGACAGGTCGTAGCTCTCAGGCCACAAAGACGGAGCGGTGTAATTCTTGCTCTTGTCTGTTGGGTAAGGCAGGACTGACTCGCTCACAGTGCCGATGCGGCTGAAGAGTGCTATTGCTTGGTCTGCGTTGCCTCCCTGATCCAGAATGTCATCTTCAGCGTGGGGCTCGGAGAATGAATACCCGGTTCTCGGGTCGCCGTACACGAAATAAGCCACGTGAAACTCGGCCAAGTCCGCCGAAGTCCCAGCGTTCTGCGTCATCCAGCTCGACTCGGCCGCCGCAGTTGCCGCGAATGACCAGCAGGAGTTCCATGGACTCTGACTCCTGATTCCTCCGACACGGTCATACTGCCTCAGGTCATATGACACCGGCAGAGGCACAATCCCTTTCGGGGTCTTGCCTTCAGCGGCGGGACGCGGAGGGTTCTTCCAGAGGTCCGACCTGTCTATCGGGCTTGGAATAGCTCCGCCGTGCATATACTCCGGGTTTGCCGCCCATGACGGCATAACACACAGTCCGCACAAAATCCCGGCAACAATCATAATGCCGGCAAACTTGCTGCGCATAAAACATAACCTCCTATAATGAGATGTGAATAGCTGTATTATCGCACAAGGCACAAAAAAACTCCCCCCGTTCATGTGGGAGGAGTACTGATTTTCTCTGGCGCGGTTACTTCTTCTTTGCGCGTACGACTCTCTTCGCGGGAACTGTCGAGCTCTTCGACGTGGACGACGTGCTTTTGGCTGCTGTCGAGGATGACGGTGTCTTGCCCGTCGCGAGCACTGCTCCCCTGTACACTGCGTGCTTTGAGCCTGCCGCCGCTACTGACGCGAACGTCTTGTTCTCGCCCTCGTATACTGTGCCGTGAAGCTCGTTGCCCAGCATGTCGTAATGACGCAGATAGGTCATCGCGTACTGCTTGCCGTCGGGAGTGTATTCGTAGCCGTATTCCGTGAAGTACAGGCTTCCGGCAACTTCGGGGGAAAGCCCGAACTTCGACATGAGCAGCTCGATGGTGTCGTTCTTGATTGTGGCGTTGGTGTAATACTTCCTCGAGATTGCGAAGGGTACTCCTGCTTCATTCGTGCCGTAGTCGAGGATGTACCACTGCATTTTGTTGGCATCCTGCCCCAGATTCTTCTGCTTGGCCGCATCCCACGCAAATACAGGGGATGCAAGAGCGGCGATTAACAGCGCACATACTATTAACTTCTTCATGACTATAACGCACAGCCTTTCTCTGCTGAAAATTTAGGTGCTATTCTATCACAAATCCGTTATCTGGCTATTGCTCCCAGTCCATAACTTATGCTTCGTTCGTAGCCGTCCGAAGGCATGTTGTAGATCCTGCCGTCAACAATCAGCTCCGTAGAGCCGCCTCCGTCGAGGTTCAGGGCGTGAGTTACGTTTTGCGCGCGCAGAATCTCCGTGAGCTCGCTTATCGTTGCTCCTGACGAGTGCATTCCGTTGCGCCCGTCCACGATCATGAACACCCACTGCCCTGCGCTGTTGACACCTACAGCCGAACGCGGATGCCTCGCGGCGGTGAACGCGCTGGTGAAGTCCTCCTCCGTGCGGGCGGGAATCCCGTTGTCGATGAGCATCGGCCCGGCCTGAATGACGTTGCTCATCTCGTACACGGAATAATCTTCTTCCGTCGGAATGCCGAACACTGCCTCGTCGTTGTCGTCCCAGCCCAAGCCCCCGCGTCCCTCGTAGAGAGTGCCGAAATCACGCCCCCCGACCTTCAGCGCACCTATCGGGTAACCTTTCCCGCCCTTCTGCGCGGCGAAGAACCCGGCGTTGATGACCGCGCCTGTGTTGTTCTGGCGGGCAATCTGCGACAGCGGAGAAAGCTGGGTCGGGCCGTTCCTCGAAGCTACGGGAAGAATCTTCCAGTAAGACGGGTCAACCGTAACCATGACCCAGAAGCGCGGGACTATTCGCGTCTTGGGGTTGGTCATTGACGGAATCAGCCTGTACTTTATCTTGCGGAAGTTCAGGAACGCGATAAACCTTCTCGCCACAGAGAAATCTTCCAGCTTTGCGGTGCGTACGCCGGAATTATTGCCTGAACCTGTGAGGCCGGACTCTATGCCCTGAGACTTCAGGAGGTTCTTGACGTTGTTTGCGGTCTCGCGGTTCATCCCGTAAGCGTAGACCCTCCACGACGGAATCCCCGTCGGCACTCCTTCGCGGTGAATGTACACCCTGATTCCGTTGAGAGGGTTGCGGATCATGTTGAGGGTGAGGCTTCTGCCTGCCTGGATCACGCGCGACAATACTGCGTCATATTCCTTGTTGGTGAGTGCATTCGATGGGTTGAAGGTGTCGGCTTTGGCGAACAGCGGAGGGTTCATGTTCGTTGCGACGACCAGACACCCGCGCTCGAAGTCAGAGAGCTTCCCTGCGTCCCGAAAGCCTGAAGGGTAATCGGAGAGAAGCTCAGCCTCGAAGGCCAGGCCAAGACTCTCGATGCACCACCTTAGAGCCTCAATGCGCGTAACGGGCGAGTCGAGCTTGTCCACGTCGTCGGTAACGTAGCCAGTCCTCAGCATGAAGCCGCCCGGGTCGTCGAACTCTGCTTCCGGCGAACTGCTCCAGTCTATTCCGCGCGCGTCAAGAAGCCCGGAGAGGAAGGCATACTTGGTTACGGCCTCTGCCTGCGATGCTGTAAGGAACAGAATCACTATCAGGCACAAATGCTTAAGTTTCTTCATTATCTGTCAACCTCGCGTAAAATTTTGGTGAAACCTGATATAATTTACCACATCGCCTCTGCGGTATGCGTGATAATGATGAAGTTCTGAGCCAACACTCGTTTACTCAAGGCTAAGGCCGCAGACTTCATGTCTTTTCAGGGACGGGTCAGAACACTCGTTACACGGTACGCGCGGAGGTTTTGTCTATATCAGCCCCAAGTGCCTGCAAGCCTCAAGTATTCCCCCCTCGTCGATGTCCCCGCAAACGTAATCCGCCGCACTCTTCGCGTTCTCGTCTGCCCTCCCGACAGCCACACCGATTTTCGCCCGCGCAATCATCTCTACGTCATTCGGGCCGTCCCCGAACACAACAACATCATCAAGCGACGCACCTTCATGCATGATAACTCTCTCGATGCCGTTCCACTTCGATGAACCTCCGCACCGCACCTCCGTGAATGCGTGCATAAGCTCAACGGTTACACCCTCAGGCGGAGAGAAGAACAGCCCGTGCTCTGGGGTAAGTGTTTCGGGCGGAAGCATGATGTAGCAGATTATTGCGTGCTCGAGCTCTGAGAGCGAACGTATGCAGTTGTACCCTGCCTGAGCGTTGAAGTAGCTGAAGAACGGGGAAAATGCTTCCGTCGCGTACAGATAACGTTCATCAATCGCGGCTGTCAGGCTCGGGAATCTCCCTGCAACTTCGCGGAAACCGTCAAGCTGTTCATCAGGGAACATCGCGCGGTGAATCTCCTTTCCCCTCACGAAGACCTGCGCACCTCCCGAGCACACCTTGTAATCAATCCCGACCTCTTCAGCCGCCAGTCGTGCGAGAAATGCCCCCCTGCCTGTGGCTATCGCGGGAACGTGTCCGGCCTCGCGCAGAAGCCTCACAGCCTCGCGTGTCTCCGGCGGAATGTGGGGAGTTCCCTTGTGGCTGACTAACGTATTGTCGATGTCAAAGAATATGTACTTCATGAATCATCCTCCATTAATGAAGGTAGTATATCCTACGAACTTCTTTTTTCTTGACGCTTGAGCCCGCAAATGATATTTTTAGCTTAACCCATTGTAGGAAGTAGGTATTAACACGTTGGAACATTTAAGTAGACTTGCAGAGGTCTGCTGCCAGAAGAATGCGGTAATGAGATTCTGCTCGCAGAACAGAGAGATGAATCTTGCCGAACTTCTCGACGTGCAGGCCGGAAAGGTGAAAGCTAACCGCAGAATCACTCCGCTCTATGAGCCTGAAGATTTCTTCGTGCAGGCAGAGAGTTTCGCCGCTGAACGTGTCGGCCAAGAACTCGCCGCAAAAGTCGCTGAAGCATTGAGGCTCGGTGCAATAGGTACTGCGGATCATCACGGCGGTATATATTGTGCGCAGACGTTCCAGTCAGATCTTCTGTTCGGGCAGATTCTGCGTAAACTCGGGGTGGGGGGGGGGGGGCAACAAGGTCAAGTTAAGGTAAAACCTATATTATCCTGCGGTCAGGTGAAATTGAGCAGCTCGACATGGGCAAAAGGTATCTCGATTTTTTCGGACCGCGATAACATAAGGAACATTCCTATTTTCCCGTTCAACCCCAAACTGCAATTAGCATTCAGTGCTCCGACAATCAATCAGGAACTACTTTCGCGCTTCCGTCATCGCTTCGTTGACATTCAGGATCCCGGCCCGATAGAACATGCACTCGACGAAATACTACGCACGGCATACGAGACAGCGTACGCACAGAACAGCGTAAGGTTCGAGGATCAGGTTACAAGGATAGGCGCGACACTTTCACGCGGACTGTTCAGCCAGTCAGAAGATGCGCCTGTGATTGTCTACCTCGAAATTGAGAGCCTCTTGACACCCCTGCTGCTCCGGGAACTTTCCGACAGTGATTCGCTCGTATCACGTCTCCTGTTTGATAAACGCTTCAACAAGTATCTTGCAGCCGAGACACTGTCTGATGTTATCTTCAAGATGGCAGATGACCAAGGGCAGCTTGTCAGAGTAGACATGACTTCAGAGCATACATTGTACGGGACAGATCTTAAGGGTAATGAAATTTCTATCCCGATGGAGCGTCAGACTATCGTAGGCCTGATTGAACAGCGCAGATTAATTCCAGGCGTGTTTCTTACCTCACTTCTTACTGTCTTTGAACGCGGCCTGACCTGCTTTAACGGTGTCTTTGCCTCGCTGTATACCCCAATGTGGCAGAAAGCTCTAGTGCACATGCTCGAGGCAGAAGGCATGAAGCATGAAGCTGAAGTGATAGGCGAGTACGACACGACCGGCTATGTGTGCGGGCCGGTATTCGCTGTGTGTCAGGGGGACGGGTATATCACTCCTGCCGGGCCTGTAGAGTTCTGGCGGGCAAAACCAGACTTCCGCACGCTGGAGAAACTCATGAATGAAACTCGCCTGTGGGACTCGCAGTTAATGGGTCTCACCATTATGTACGACGACCTCGTGAATCATCATGAGCGTGAAGACGGGTGGTACAGAGCCATAACAGAAGGCTCTAGAAATTCTTTCAAGGAGAATGTGATTATCAATGTATAACAGGAAGAAGTTTTTTGTGTCTGCATTGTCGCTGATGATGATGCTTTGTGCGTTCGTCCCTGCTGCGTTCGGCGCACAGGAAGTTGACATGCCCCCTCACCTGAAGCCGGACGGAAGCAAGTACCAGTTCGCTTACATCGACTATGACGAGTATATGCCCGCGAGCACGCAGTTCTTCCACATCTTGGCCGGGCTTCAGGAAAGAGGCTGGATTAAGGAAGGCGGTCTTCCTTTCACGATTAACGACATCGAGACAAAGCGCATGTCAACCCGTGAAATGTATTCAGCACTGCAGGAGGCCGATTTGGGAGAATACATCGCGTTTGCGAAGGGTGCGTTCCACTATCTCGGCTACGAAGAAGCATCGCAGGTTGAGCAGGATCTCAGAGCCCGTGCCGGAAAAGGTATAGACTTCGTAATCACGTTCGGGACAAGTGCCGGTGTGTTCGTGAAGAATCTGGGGCTGCCGATTCCTATGGTGGACTTTTCCGCAACTGACCCTGTAGCGTCGGGGATTATCGCCTCGTCAACAGAAGGGAGCGGAAATCCTAACGTATGGGCACAGGTTGAGCCGTCTTTTGCGCTGAGGCAGATAAAGTACTATTACTCCTTAAAGCCGTTCAAGAAGCTGGGCGTGATAATTTACGGGGACGAAATAATCTCAGGCCTTCCCGACATAAAGAAGACTTCACAGCAGAACAGCTTTGATCTCGTTGTGTACCACATCGACGAACAGCCTAGAGAAACTGCGGCGGAACAGCAGCAGTATTATCAGCTTGTTGAGGACAAGTTCAGGCAGATGTCGGGTGAAGGTATTGATGCGTTTTATCTGACTGTAGACCTGATTAATGACCCAGAACGCTTATACCCCATAATTTCCCTGCTTTACGAAAAAGGTATCCCTGTTTACCTGATGGACGACCCAGTGAACGTGAGATACGGAGTGTTAATGCTCGTTTCGGCGTACGACTTCGAGAACGTCGGGCGTTTTGTGGCTGATGCAATCGTAAAGATATTGGGCGGTGCAGAGGCCGGATCTCTTCCGTGTGTTTATGCCAGCGCGCCGAGCATCTACTTCAACTACGAGGTTGCCCGCAGAATAGGCTACCCGCTGCACTTCGAGTTTCTTGCGGTGTGCGATGAGATTTTCACGAAGGTAGGAGCACAGTGATGGCCGGCAAGAGGAACATACAGCGTTCTTATGTGCTGCTGCTCGTTGCCATTGCTGTATTCGCCGTGAATTTCGTGGCGGTGCTGAGCTACCTGAACTACCGCTCAATGGTGATCGAGATGGAAGAGAAGCTGATTGCGCGTGTCGAGAAGGAAGCAATCTCCTCGATGGAAGTTGCGCTGAGTTTCGGCAAAGACTTCCGCAACTACTACGGGATACAGGACGTTTTCAGGACATTCGAGGCGCAGATCAAGGGCCCTCACACGTTCATTCTTGACGCAGATTTGAGGCTCCTCTACGAGACCGACAGCAACACATCCGCGACTTCGGAGCAGGTCGCGGGATTCCTTGCTGATAACTCCGTACGCCGTGCGATGAAGGATGCCGCATCACAGGACAGCCTGCGGACAGAACTGAACGAACGCAAAGCGATATTCACCCCCATTCATGCGGATGAAAACATCGCCGGTTACTTCGGGTGCTTATACACCAACGATATTTTCAGGGAAGGCCTGAGGCCTATCTTCATGAGAGTCGTGATATTCGACGTGATTTTCTCGCTGATTGTGTGTGCGGCTCTCGTTGCCTTCCTCTGGACAGTGCAGAGGGAGTCATTCGTCCAGCAATACGGCAGGATTAATCACGGGCTTATGCGGTTCTTGTCGGTGCTGATAATCGAGCTCGTCATCTTGGGCATTTCAGGTACGGTGATGTACAGCTACCAGCAGGACTACAGAAGCAGGATAGAGGACTCCGTAAGATTCTCTCTCCGCAACATCAGCGAAACCATCAGGCGCGTCCGTTCTGAGGGGGTAGACCTTGCGGAAGTCCCGGATTTGAGGAACTACATAGAACGCCGAGTGAAATCGCTGGAGATTCTGCACAGGACAAGAATAACCGACAACATTTCTGATATAAGGCTGACGAACGAAGATCCGAGACAAATGGTGTTCCAGCTCGATACGGGAGATGCAAACATTTCGTTCTACTTTGAGGCAGAAGTCTCGGAGGTGGCAATGCAGAGGCAGAGGCAGGAAACATTCTTTGTGCTTCTGTCGACGATGATAATCCTGCTGATATTCATCTACGAGCTGATTAACCTCCTGAAAATTTTTGAGATAAAGGATGAGCGTACCAGTCTGGGATTTTCTGAGGGGCAGATTGCGCTCTCACTGCGCTTCTTCAGCTTCCTGTGCTGTGCGGCAGAATATCTGTGCGTACCGTATGCAGCTATGATGATTCGTGAAAGCGGGGAGGCACTTTTCGGCCTGTCTGTCGGAATGACGGCGGCACTTCCGCTCACAATAGAGTCATTCACGCAGTTCATAGCGACTGCGATTTTCCCGCGCGTCGAGAAAAGAATCAGCGTACGTTTTGTGCTGATATTCTCGGCAGTGCTTATGATAGCCTGCAACATAACAACGTTTATTGTCGGCGGAGCGTTGACCGTCGTAACATGCCGTGCCCTTGCCGGTATCGCTTATGCCGGAACAAAACGCGTCTCTAACTTCCTGATAACGCAGGGCTACGAGACAGAAATAGGCCGCAGCAATAACATCGCTCAGGACAGTGCGGGCGTTGTTGCCGGGCTCACGTGCGGGGCAGGTATGGGCGCTATCCTCGCATCTAACGGCGGCTACGGGGTAACGTTCCTGTGTTCGTCGGTCGTGTTCGTGTTCTACTTCATGAGCACGCTCACTATGATTCCGTGGAAGGCTCTCTATGACCGCAAGAACAGTGTCTGCGATTTGGGAGCACGGCCGGTAAGCATGATGGATCTCGTGAAAATACTCGTGTCCCGCGAGGTTGCATTCTTCTGCGTTGTGGTTGCCGCGCCGTTATTCATCGGCACAATGCTGTGCATGACGCTTATACCCGCAATCTGCCAGGAACAGGGTATCTCTGGTGTTACTCTGTCTTACTGCTACATAGTCAACGGCTTGTCGGGTATCTACGTCGGCCCGGCTCTCGTTGCGAAGGCGAAAAAGTACTTCGGCTCGTATCTTCCTGTTGCGTTCGTGTTCGCTCTTACGGCGGCCGGGTTATTTGTCGCTAAGCTCCCTCCCGTCGCAATGATGGTGATTCTCACGAGCCTTATTCTCGGCCTCATCGACGGACTGGCGACCCCAATAGCTACGGACAGCTTCATGAGCCTTGACATCGTGCGGAATTACATCGACGAATCCACAGCCCTCACGTTCTACAACATACTCTCCTACCTTCTCATGATGGCAGCTCCCGTAGCCGCTGAGTTACTGCTTCTCCCGTCCAACGGCATAATCTCACCTATGGCGGTAGGTGCGTTCCTTTACGGGCTTGCGGCAGCAGTTATCGTGATGAGCAGGATGTTCACGGGACGCAGGAGCGCGGCAGCATAACATGCAGAATTTCATGAAAGCAGAGGTAATAATCTGATGGCAGAAAGAAAGAAAATGCCGCGTTCATATGTATTAATGCTCGTTGCAGTTGCTGTGTTCGCGGTGAACTTTATAGCAGTCTTGAGCTATCTCAACTATCGCTCTATGGTCATGGAGATGGAGGAGAGGCTGATAGCCCGTGTCGAGAAAGATACTATCTCATCAATGGAGGTAGCGTTGAACTTCGGCAAGGATTTCCGCAATTACTATGGCATTCAGGACATATTCAGGAGCTTCGAGATACAGTTCAGCGAACCGTACTCCTTCATCCTTGATAATGACCTGAATCTCCTCTACGAGACAGACAGCAGCAGAACGATAACTCCAGAACAGGCAGCGAGGTTTATTGCTGACGAATCCGTGCGCAAGGAGATACAGGCAAACGCAGGGCAGGAAAGCATACAGGCATCACTTGACGAGCACAAGGCTATCTTCACTCCCATACGCATTGACGGGGAAACGGCCGGGTATTTCGGATGCATCTACACAAGCGGTATGTTCAGGGACGGCATGAGGGATATTCTCAGGAAGGTTCTCGTTCTCGACGGAATATTCTCGCTGGTCGTGAGCCTTGCACTCGTGATATTCATTTGGGTTGTGCAGAGAGACTCATGGATTGAGCAGTATGGTGAAATGAGCAACGGCCTGATGAGGTTCGTAGCCGTCCTGATAATAGAAATCGCGGTATTAAGCTTCTCTCGTTACGTAATGACTGACTTTCAGCATGACTACAGGACGAAGATAGAGAACTCCGTGCGTCTGTCGCTGCGGAACTTGAGCGAAAGTGTCAGGCGCGTACATTCTCAGGGAGTCGAGCTGTCGGAAGTCCCTGACCTCAGAGACTACATAGAGAAGCGCGTAAAGTCTCTAGGTATACTTCACAGGACGCGCGTAACCGACAATATCTCGGACGTAATGCTGACGCAGGAACAGTCTAACTTGATGATGTTCCGCCTAGAGACCGGCGAGAACACCCTTCCGCTGTACCTTGAGGCCGAAATCTCAAACACAGCGATGGAGAGGCAGCAGCAGGAAACGTTCTTCGTGATTCTGTCGACAGTAATTATCCTGCTGATGTTCACGTTCGAGCTGGTCAACCTGCTGAAGATCGTCGAGGACAAGCAGAAGCATTCCGGCACAGGATTTTCGGAGGAGCAGATAGGGCTCACGGCGAGATTCACGAGCTTCGTCATCCTTGCGGCAGAGTATATCTGTATGCCTTTCGCGGCGATGATGATTCGTGAGAGCGGAGAATCTCTGTTCGGGCTGTCAGTCGGTATGACCGCAGCACTTCCGCTCACCGTTGAACCTCTGATGCAGATGCTCACGGAGATGATTATTCTCCCGAAGCTCAAGGTTGATGTCCGGGTGAGGCTGCTTGCCGCGACGGTTCTCATGGCTGTGTGCAACATCACGACGTTCATAGCCGGGAGTGCTCTGGTTATCGTGGTATGCCGTGCGCTGGCCGGTGTTGCGTTCCAGTGCCTGAGGTGCGAGCGCATAATGATTGTGTCGGGCTGCGAGACGGAAGAGGGTCGCGTCAACTGTATCACGCAGAATGCAGCCGGAATGATGGCAGGAGGTACGTGCGGTGCAAGTATGGGGGCTATTCTTGCGGCAAACGGCGGGTACGGAATAACGTTCGCGTGTTCTGCCGTAATGTTCGCAGTCTACCTTGTGAGCGTGTACACGATGGTTCCGTTCAAGGCTATGTTTGCCCGTGAGGTTTCGGCATCCGGCGAAGAAGAGAAGCCCGTACGCCTTAAAGACCTGCTGAAGATTGCCCTGTCCCGAGAGGTTGTATCTTTCAGCGTGATAGTTCTTGCGCCGCTGTTCATCGCAACGATGCTCTGTATTACGCTTATCCCTGCAGTCTGCCAAGAAGAAGGCATCTCTGCTATCACGCTGAGCTACTGCTACATCCTGAACGGTATTGCGGGAATATACATCGGCCCTGCTCTTGTTTCATGGGCGAAAAAATATCTCGGCTCATATATTCCTGTCGCGATCGTCTTTGCTCTCACGGCGGCGGGTATTTTCGTCGCGAAACTTCCTCCTGTCGTAATCATGGTAATCATCACCAGCACGATACTCGGCCTCAATGACGGTCTTGCTTCTCCTTTGGCTACAGATACTTTCCTGAGCCTGAAGGTTATAACCAGCAATGTTGATGAGGACACGGCACTGGCGTTCTTCACGATACTGTCATTCCTCATGACGATGGCAGCTCCTACGGCGGCAGAACTTATGCTTTTACCGTCAACAGGTGCTATATCACCCGCGATGATAGGTGCGATGCTCTATGCTCTTGCTGCGGTGGTTATCGTTGTCAGCAGAATGCGTGCGGGGGGGAGGAAGCCGGCATGATGAATGAATTTCCCGGAATTGCAGGACGTTTGCGGGAGCTTGGTTACCGTCCTGTTACAGCGGAGGACTATAACACGTTCGCACCGTACTATGACGAAATGAACGAAGCGTGGTCTTCTGCGCTCTCATTTGTCTGTATACTGGCATGGAGTGATGCTGTACCGGCTTTCTACAAGGTAACGGGAAGGCTCATCACATGCCTGCAGTATGACGGCACAGTCCAGAAGTGGACGGCAATACCCTTCATCGGGCACTACTCGGACGAGAGTTTCGGAGAGGCCTTCAGTGTTCTGCGTTCCGACATGAGGGCTCTGGGGCTTCCTATGCTTATCGTTGATGCGAGTGAATGGATGCTGCCGTTCTATCAGGGAGTCAGCGGTGTCTTCTGGAACGTTGAGCGTCCGCGCAAATGGATGGACTATATTTACCGGCGCGAAGATTTCGTGAAGTCTATGGAGAGTTCTGATTTCCGCTACCGTTACCGCTACTTCCTCCGGCACTTTTCGCCCGAAACAGTTCCTCTCGGCCCGGAGCACCGTGAAGAGTGCATGAACCTGATGCGTGAAGCGTGGTGCTCGTCTCATGAATGTTCCGAGTGTTTCGCGTGTCCCCTTAAGGCTGTCGGAAGGGTCGCCGGAGCAATGGGCACAATCGGTGCGGAAGGGCTTCTTGTGCGAGTGAACGGAAAAGCGGCGGGGTTCTGCGTCGTGTCGATGCGTAACGGTGTCGCTGTCTACGAGTTCAAACACGCCAACAACCGCATGAAGGGTATCAACGAGTACATGCTGAAGGAATGCTTCACACGGTTTCTGTCCGGCGTTGAGGAGATAAACTTCACGGAGGACATCGGGAACGAGGGCTTGAGAGCGTACAAGTGCAGGCTTGCTCCCTACACTTTGGCGGCAAGAATAACGCTAAGCGCAATGGAACTGCGGGAGGCGACTCCTGAAGAAGTCCGGCTGGTGTACGAACGGGATCTTGTTGAAGCGTTTCCGTACGAGGAACTGCGGACACTGCCCGAAATCGAGGAGCTTATCCGGCGGGGAAAGTATAAGTTTCTGTGCCTTCATGACGGCCCGGAGATTGTTGCATCACTCACCCTGTATTCAGCAAAGCCGGGCTGGATGTTGTGGGACTACCTTTATGTTAATCCTTCACACAGAACTTCATTTCTCGGCTCACACTTGATACGCTCTACGGTGAAACGTTATCATGACAGCGTGATAATCGCAGACGCAGAATCCCCAGAACACGCGCCTGACCCGTCATTTGCGAGGAAGCGTCTGGCATTGTTCAGGCGTACAGGA